>DQBD01000037.1:0-2002 GCA_003526065.1 Gammaproteobacteria bacterium
GAAAACTTATCCCACGGATAGGCGTCCAGCGGCCAGGGATTGAAGAACAACTCCACCGCCACCGACACCTCCACCAACGACAGGGTGAGGTTGAGCAGGTTGTGCTCGGGCGGCGGCAAGGCATCCAGCGAAAAGCCATTCAGATACTGGATGGCCTCATCCAGGCGCGGCTTGACCGCACGATAAAACGCCTCCAGCTGCGCCTGCGGGCTGCGCATGCGCTGCTCGCGCCGGTCATGCTCGGTGTCCAGGCACCAGGTGGCCGCGTACGGCTCCCACTCGGCGAACCGCGCCGGCAGCATCGGCTCGGTGCCCATCAGGCCGCCAGCCACTGGTCGATGATGTGCATCTGATGGCGCAGTGCAATCTCCAGCTCGCTGATGGTGATGTGCGTGAGCGCGCCGGACTCCATCATCTGCTGCGTTGCCTCCAGCGTGCTGAAGTCCTCCAGCACCGCGTCGCGCAGCAGGATCTTGGTGTGTTCCTGCGCCAGCAGGCCGCCGGCATGCGGCGCCCTGAGCTGGTAGATATCCATGGTCCAACGGGTCCGGTTCTCCGAAACCGGCCAGAAGTTGTAGGTGAAATACCAGCCGGGCCCGGTATCGCAGAAGAAATTCGGAAAGAACACGTTGATGTCGAACCACCAGCTGTCATCGCCGTCCGGGTTGATGCCGGCGAACCGGTCCTTGGCGGTGGCGAACGTCGGCCCGTACTTGCCGACGATCATGCCCACCTCGGGCGGCCGGTAGCGCGGACTGGCCCAGACCGACAGTGACCGGTGCGGGCCGTGGAAACGCGCCGAGGTCGGCGCGGCACTCGGGTTCTGCGGCGCCGCGGCGGAGTCGGGCAACGAGCCGCGGTGCACCATGATGGCGTGAAAGGCCTCCTGAAAGGCATCCAGCACCACTTTCCAGTTGGCGCGTGGCGTCGCTTCGTAGCGGGCGATCCGTGCGCAGCGATCGAACGGGAAGTCCTCAATCTGGTCGGCCATGCCGCCCAGAAAGTCGCGCAAGGTCTGCGGCGGCTCGGCCTGCGGGTGGATGAACACGAAGCCGTTCCAGGTATCCAGCGTCACCGGAATCAGCCCCAGCCGACAGCGATCGGTTCCAGGCGGAAAATACGCCTCGCCGGCCATGTGCTTCAGTTCGCCGTCGTTGCCGAACACCCAGCCGTGAAAGCCGCAGGTGAAGCCGTTGGCATGACCGGCCCTGTGTTGCACCACCTTGTTGCCACGGTGCGGGCAGACATTGTGGAAGGCCCGCAGCGCGCCGTCCGACCCACGCGTCAGCAGCAGCGACCAGCCCAGCACCTCGATGTCGACGACCCGATAGTCGCCGGGATCGGGAACGTCCTCCACGCGCGCGACCTCAAGCCAGGCGCGCCTGAACACCTTCTCGCGCTCCAGTTCGAAAAACGCGCGGCTGACGTACGGCGCCACCGGCAGCGGCGCATCGCCCATGGCCGGCATCTCGGTGGTGTACCTGGTCGTATACGGCCGATCGAGCTTGCCCATGTCGTGCTCCTCCATGCCCGCGTCGGTGTCACTGATCGCCGATGATCGGAGTCTAACGATCGTTTGGCAAGCAACCGCCTCGCGGCCGGGGCGCGCTCCCGGTGGTGCCCGTCATGCCTGAAGCGGCCACCCCGGGCGAGCGTTACACGCGAAAGCTCAGCCGCGCGCCCGCACGGGCGGCACCGCCAGCACGTCACGCCGCGCGCGACGCAGGACTTCCTCGGCAACGCTGCCCAGCAACAACCGGGTAAAGCCACTGGCACCGCGCGTGCCGACGACAATCAGATCCGCCACAAGCTCATCGGCCGCCGCCAATATCTCGTTCGCCGGCGTGGTCCGGGCGTGACGCAGGACACGATCGCACTGTGTCGTCGACAGCCCTGACAGGAATCCCGCCAGGTTGCGCACGGCCTGCGCGCGCTCGGTTTCCAGATAGGCTTCCTTCTCTTCGCTGGAAATGGTGTAACTCATGGCCAGCCGCAACACCGG
>DQBD01000037.1:2285-5983 GCA_003526065.1 Gammaproteobacteria bacterium
CCGGAAGCCATTTCCAGCGCCGCGCGTGATCCCGCCGAAAGATCGGTCGTCATCAGCATGTGCCGATACGTGCCCACCGGCGGCGCGTTGACCATCAGCACCGGACAGGACACCTGACGGACTGTCCGCTCTGCCGTGGTGCCGATAAACGTGTCGCGCAGTGCCCGCCGCCGATACGGACCGATCACCAGCAGATCGGGACGCTCGCGCGCGACAGCCTGGACAATGCCGGAAAAGGCGGTACCCAGCACGACATGCGCCCGACTGGGCACCCCGTCCACCCGCGCGACCGTCGCGGTCTGTTCATGCAGCAAGGTCAGCGCCGTGTCCCGTTCGGCGTCGATGATGCGCTGGGGCTGGTCGTCATCCACCACGTGCACGAGGGACAGGGCGGCCCCCGCCTCTTTGGCGATCAGCGTGGCGCGGCGCAGCGCGCGGTCCGACCGCTCCGAGAAATCCGTCGCCACCATGATGTGCTGCACCACGCGTCTTTCTCCTGACCAAGGACCGCTTCTGGCGCAGTCTAGCAAGCCGGATACGCGGTCCCGATGACCAGGATCCAGCCGTTCAGGCTTTGCCTCCGCCGGTCGCGTTCATACTTGAAGCCGTACTCAATCGCCCGACGGGACGTTCGATGGAGCACGTCATTCAATCCACCTTCGGCGAGATCGCCGTGCTGCTGGTGCTGGCAGCGGGCATCGGACTGCTGGGCACGGCCCTGCGCCAACCGCTGATCGTCAGTTTCATCGCGGTGGGCCTGATTGCCGGCCCCTCGGGGCTCGACGTAGTGCGCTCCAACGATCAGATCGCCGTGCTGGCCGAGCTTGGCATTGCGGTGCTTCTGTTCCTCGTCGGCATCAAGCTCGATGTAAAGCTGATCCGCTCCCTGGGGGCCGTGGCGCTTTTCACCGGGCTCGGCCAGGTGCTCTTCACCGCGTTCTTTGGCTACCTGATCGGCCTGGCGCTGGGCCTTGGACACCTGAACAGCCTTTACGTGGCGGTGGCGCTGACGTTCTCTTCGACGATCATCGTCGTCAAGCTGCTGTCCGACAAGCGAGAGATTGACGCACTGCATGGCCAGATCGCCCTGGGCTTCCTGATCGTCCAGGACCTGGTGGTCGTATTGGCGATGATCGTGCTGTCGGCCATCGGCATCGGCGGACAACACGGCGGGGCAGCCAGCATCTGGATGGTGCTGTTGTCGGGCGCCACCCTGGTAGCACTGGTCATGCTGTTCGTGCGCTACCTTGCCTCACCGTTGACCGAGTGGCTCGCGCGCACGCCCGAGTTGCTGGTGATCTTTGCCATTGCATTGGCGGCCCTGCTGGCGGCGACGGCCGACTTCGTCGGCCTTGGCAAGGAAGTGGGGGGGCTGCTGGCCGGCGTCTCGCTCGCTTCCACGCCGTACCGCGAGACCATGGCGGCACGCCTGGCGCCGCTTCGGGACTTTCTGCTCCTGTTTTTCTTCATCGCGCTGGGCGCGGCACTCGATCTTTCGCTGCTGGGCTTCCACATCACCGGCGCGCTGGTGTTTGCCTTATTCGTGTTGATTGGCAATCCACTCATCGTGATGGCCATCATGGGCGCCATGGGCTACCGCAAACGCACCGGCTTCCTGGCCGGACTCACCGTGGCCCAGATCAGCGAGTTTTCACTGATCTTCGTCGCCATGGGCGTCACGCTCGGCCACATCGATCAACACACGCTCGGGCTCGTGACATTGGTCGGCCTGGTAACCATCGCCATTTCCACCTACATGATCACGTATTCCCACCCGCTGTATCTTGCGTGTGAACCGGCCCTGGGGCTGTTCGAGCGCAGGAACACACCCCGCGAGCACGTTGAGGAACTGGCGTCCCTGCACGACTACGACGTGATCATCGTCGGCCTGGGGCATTTCGGCACGGCAATTGCCATTCGCCTGCGCAGCCACGGTGTGCGCGTACTCGGCATCGACTTCAATCCGCAGGCCATACGGCGCGCCCGTGAACTGGGCATCGACACCCGCTACGGCGATGCCACCGACCCGGAATTTGTCGGCAGTCTCCCGCTCGCCCGGGCCGAATGGCTGGTGTACACCGTGCCCAGCCGTGGCGGCGAATTGACCCAAACGGACGCACGCGACACGTGTGTGCAGTTCGCGCGCAGCGCCGGCTTTCGCGGCCGGTTCGCCACCAGTTCGCACAGCGGCCCGGAAACGGAGCGGCTGTATGCGCTGGATGTCGACCTGGTTCTGGAGCCGTTTCAGGACGCCGCTGACCGCGCCGTCGCGCTGCTCCACGGCGCCCGGCGGGAGGAACACATCGAAATTCCGCAGATCGAAAGTGACCGAAAACTCGCGCCTTGACCACGACAGCCCCTGAATCGGCGCGTGGCGACCCGCCGACATCGCCTCGCGAACACCTGGCGCGGTGCCCCGCCCCTGTGCCGACCGCCGCCTGGACCGACCCGGGGCGCCGACATTGCTGCACTGGCGCAAACAAAATAGAATCGCGCCCCCCACGAAGAACCAGCAAGCAACTATCGGAGTTCCACACCGTGTAGGCCTCTTTCTCGCTGCGAGCCGGCTTCGACCGCACACCACACTCGCACGAGGCTGCACGTCCGATTCACGGCGTCTTGCTGGCCCCGGATCACTCGGGATTCATTCGCTGTTCCGTTGACCGGGAAGACGCGCTTGCGTCCGCCCCGACTGCCGCCGCCGGCTGGCAACCCGATACGGAATGGAAGAATGATGAAATCCCTGCGTCAGGACTGGCTTTCCAACGTCCGCAACGACCTGCTGGCGGGCCTCGTCGTCGCCCTGGCCCTCATCCCCGAGGCCATCGCCTTTTCGATCATTGCCGGCGTCGACCCCAAGGTCGGGCTGTACGCCTCGTTCTGTATCGCCACCGTCATCGCCTTTGCCGGCGGTCGCCCGGGCATGATCTCGGCAGCCACCGGGGCCATGGCCCTGGTCATGGTCACGCTGGTCAAGGAACACGGCCTGCAGTACCTGCTGGCCGCCACCGTGCTGACGGGCGTCCTGCAGATCATCGCCGGCAAGCTCCGGCTCGGTGCGCTGATGCGCTTCGTGTCGCGTTCGGTCATCACCGGCTTCGTCAACGCGCTGGCCATCCTGATCTTCCTGGCCCAGCTGCCGGAACTCGTCAACGTGACCTGGCACGTCTACGCCATGACGGCGGCCGGCCTGGGCATCATCTACGGCTTCCCCTACCTCACCAAGGCCGTGCCGTCGCCGCTGGTCGCCATCATTCTGCTGACCGCCGTCGCCATGGTCCTCGGCCTCGACATCCGCACCGTCGGCGACATGGGCCAGTTGCCCGACAGCCTGCCGGTGTTCCTGCTGCCGCAGGTGCCGCTGAACCTGGAAACCCTGGCGATCATCTTCCCGGTGTCGGCCACCCTGGCCGTGGTCGGCCTGCTGGAATCGATGATGACGGCCTCCATCGTCGACGACCTGACCGACTCCGGCAGCGACAAGAACCGCGAGTGCGTCGGCCAGGGCGTGGCCAACATCGCCACCGGTTTCCTCGGCGGCATGGCGGGCTGCGCCATGATCGGCCAGTCGGTCATCAACGTGAAGTCCGGCGGCCGCGGCCGGCTGTCCACGCTGGCCGCCGGCGTGTTCCTGCTGCTGATGATCGTGTTCATCGGCGACTGGGTGGCCCGCATCCCCATGGCCGCGCTGGTGGCGG
>DQBD01000076.1 GCA_003526065.1 Gammaproteobacteria bacterium
TGCCGACCGGAATGGCGATGCCCAGCTCCGGGCACAGCTCCATGCCCACGGCCCGCACCGCGGCGTAAAGCGCGGCATCCTCACCCGGCTCCCCGGCGGCGGCCATCCAGTTGGCGGACAGCTTGATCGCCGACAGATCCGCCACATCGGCCGCCATCAGGTTGGTGATGGCCTCGCCCACCGCCAGACGGGCCGCGGCGGCCGCATCCAGCACGGCCACCGGCGTGCGCTCGCCCAGCGCCATGGCCTCGCCGGTGTAACCCTCGAAATCGCTGGCGGTGACGGCCACGTCCGCCACCGCGACCTGCCACGGACCAACCAGCTGATCGCGACAGACGCGGCCGCCGACCGTGCGGTCACCGATGGTGATCAGGAATCGCTTGTCGGCCACCGCCGGCAGTTGCAGCACGCGCCGGGCGGCGTCGGCCAGATCGACCGCGTCCAGGTCGAACGGCACCGGCCGGGGCGCCTGGCTGCGCACGTCGCGCTGCAGGCATGGCAGGTGGTCATGCCCGCCGTTGGTGGCGCCACTGGCGCCCTGGCCGAGGATGGCGTGCAGCTCGACATCGATCGGCACATCCGTGCCGGCGGTGTCACGCACGCGCAGGCGGGCGTCGTCGGTAACCTTGCCCAGTACCGCAAACGGGCAGCGCTCGCGCGCGCAGATGGCGGCGAACCGCTCGCGCTGGTCGGCGCGAATGACCAGCACGTAGCGCTCCTGCGCCTCGTTGCACCACAGCTCCAGCGGCGACAGGCTGGGGTCGGCACTGGGCACCGCGCGCAGGTCGAACAGGCCACCGCGTCCGGCGGCATCGACGATTTCCGGCACCGCGTTGGACAGGCCACCGGCGCCGACGTCGTGGATGCTCAGGATCGGGTTGTCGTCGCCCAGCTGCCAGCAGCGGTCGATCACTTCCTGTGCCCGGCGCTGCATCTCCGGGTTGCCGCGCTGCACCGAATTGAAGTCCAGCTCGGCGCTGTTGTCGCCGACGCCCAGCGACGAGGCGGCACCACCGCCGATGCCGATGCGCATCCCGGGCCCGCCCAGCTGCACCACCAGGCCGTCCACCGGCACGTCTTCCTTGTGCACCTGCTGCGGGACGATGTTGCCCATGCCGCCGGCCAGCATGATGGGCTTGTGGTAACCACGCACCCGCTCGCCCACCGCCTGCTGGTAGGTGCGAAAGAAACCGGCCAGGTTGGGGCGCCCGAACTCGTTGTTGAAGGCGGCGGCACCGATCGGCCCCTCGATCATGATGTCGAGCGCGCTGACGATGCGGTCCGGCTTGCCGTACGGCTGTTCCCACGGCTGCGCCAGTTCGGGCAGCTCCAGGTTCGACACCATGAAGCCGGTCAGGCCGGCCTTGCTGGCGGCGCCGCGGCCGGTGGCGGCCTCGTCGCGGATCTCGCCGCCAGCCCCGGTGGCGGCACCGGGAAACGGCGCGATGGCGGTCGGGTGGTTGTGCGTCTCCACCTTGGCCAGGATATGGGCACGGGTGGTCTGCGGACGGTACTCGCGGCTGTCCGGGTCGACCATCAGCAGCTGCGCCGGCGGCCCCTCGATGACCGCCGCGTTGTCCTTGTACGCCACCAGGGTGCCGTGCGGCGTGCGCCGGTGGGTGTGACGGATCATCTCGAACAGCGACTGCTCCTGCGCCACCCCGTCGATGATCCATTCGGCGTTGAAGATCTTGTGCCGGCAGTGCTCGGAATTGACCTGCGCGAACATCATCAGCTCGACGTCGGTCGGATTGCGGCCAAGGCGCGTGAACCAGCGCTCGAGGTAATCGAGTTCGTCCGGTGACAGCGCCAGGCCCTGCTCGCGGTTGGCCTGTTCGAGCGCGCCCCGACCGCCGCCGAGCAGGTCCACCACCGTCAGCGGCGCCGGTGGCGCGGCCTCGAACAGGCGGCCCGCCAGCGCCGGGTCGGTGGTGACGATCTCGGTCATGCGGTCGTGCAGCAGCCGCGCGGCGGCCGCCAACTGCGCAGCATCCGGTGTACCGGCGCCCAGCGTCAGCCGGTAACGCACGCCGTGCTCGACGCGCCGCACACCGGTCAGGCCACATACGGCGGCAATGTCGGTGGCCTTGCTGGACCACGGCGTCTGCGTGCCCGGCCGCGGCAGCACCAGCAGCTCACCAGGCGCCAGCGCCAGCGGCGCCGGGGTGGCTTCCAGCAGCTCGGCCAGGCGCCCCAGATCCGCACCGGCGGTGAGATCGGCCAGGTAGACGGCATCGGCCTGCACGGCCGCCAGCCCAGGCAGCTGCGCACCCAGGCGCTCGTGCAACCGGGCCAGGCGGAATGCCCCCAGCGCCGGCGTGCCAACCAGAAACGCAGGCTGCGACATGACTTACTCCCCGGCCGGCAGATCCACGCCCAGACGCCGGGCGACCTCTTCGTAGGCTTCCACAACGCCGCCCAGATCACGCCGGAAGCGGTCCTTGTCCAGGCGCTCGCCGCTGCCCGCATCCCACAGGCGGCAGCCGTCCGGTGTGAACTCGTCGCCCAGCAGCAACTCACCCGCCTGCCGCCCGAACTCCAGCTTGTAATCGACCAGCGTGATGCCGGCATCCGCGAACAGCGGCGTCAGCACCGCGTTGACCTGCAGACTCAGCTCGCGCATGCGCTTCAGGTCCGCGGCGCTGGCCCAGCCGAAGGCGAGCGCGTGGTCCTCGGAAATCATGGGATCGTGCAGGTCGTCGTTCTTCAGGAACAGCTCGTACAGCGGCGGCGCCAGGCGCTGACCCTCGGTAACGCCCAGGCGACGCACCAGACTGCCGGCCGCCACGTTACGCACCACGCACTCGACCGGCACCATCGACAGGCGCCGCACCAGGCTTTCCTGCGGGCCGACCAGGCGCACGAAGTGCGTCGGCACCCCGGCCTCGGCCAGGCGAGTCATGACAAAGGCATTGATGTGATTGTTGACCATGCCCTTGCGCGACAGGGCGGCCTTCTTCTCGCCGTCGAACGCCGAGGTGTCGTCCCGGTAGTGCAGCAGCAGCAGGTCGGCATCCGCGGTGGCGTAAACGGTTTTGGCCTTGCCTCGGTACAGCTCGGCGCCGTGCGGGTAGCTCATGGTCGGTTCCGTGTGGAGGTGCGTGGATGAACAGTACAGTGATGTCGGTGGCCCTCAGGCCAGCGCGCGCCAGTCGAGGCCCTTTTCCTGGTCGGCGATGCCGATCCAGTCGGCGCTGCAACCGAGCGCGTCGGCCATGGCGGCACTGGCCAGTTCCGGGCGGTTATTGTGCTCGCTCAGGTGCGCCGCCACGAAGTGCTGCAGGCGCTGACCGTCGAGACGGCTGATGAAATCGGCCGCGGCGTCGTTGGACAAGTGCCCCAGGTCGCCGTCGACCCGCCGCTTGAGCGCCGGTGGGTACGGACCGCCGAGCAAGAGCTCGCGATCATGATTGCACTCGAACAGCAGCGCGTCACAGCCGTCGAGTACGGCCTTCATGTGCGCCGTGGTGTGGCCAAGATCGGTCACCGCGGCGAAGCGCCGGGCACCGTCCGACAAGCGATACTGGCAGCTCTCGCGTCCATCGTGCGGCACCGGAAACGGTGTGATGTCCAGGTCACCGATGGCCCACGGCGCATGGCAGTTGATGCGGTGCACCACCGGCAACTCGCCCACCTGCGGCGCCAGCGCCGCCAGCGTGCCCGGCGTGGCCCACACCGGCACCCGGCCGGCCCGTGCCACCGGCCCCACGCCACCGACATGGTCGCCGTGTTCGTGGGTCAGCAGGATGGCCGTCAGGTCCGACAACTCGAGCCCGAGCCGCCCCAGGCGCCGGCGGGTCTCCGCCAGGCCAAAGCCGCAATCGATCAGCAGCGTCGTGGCGCCGGCCTGCACCAGCGTCGCGTTACCGCGACTGCCGCTGCCCAGCGAGGCGAAACGCATGCGCCGTCAGTCGAGGTTCTGCTGGATCTTGCGCAGGATGTCTTCGGCGATCGGCGTGGTGACCAGCTTTTCCTTGTCGTCGAACACCAGCACGTTGGTGTGGTCACCCTCGGACTGCAGCAGCACCAGGAACCGCTCCTCGGCCGTCTTCTGGTCATCGGCCCAGAACATCAGCGTGCGCGAGATGCGCCCACGCGGCTGGCTGTGGCGGTAATCGACGAAGTACAGCCCGCGCGAGCGGTCGCGGTCGTCCACCTTCATCTCGGCGGCCTCGATGGCCTTGCCAACCGTGCGCCAGGCGCGGGCGAAGTCCTCCGGCACCACCAGGCGCGCGGCACCGTCCACCCCGCGGTCGACGTACGGTCCGGTCGGTTGCTCGGCACCGTCCTGCGCGACCAGCTGCTCGGGCGGCGGCGCGGCACCGACGCCGTCGGCCGCCCCCCGGGCAGTGCCGTCGTCCACACCCGGAATCACCAGGGCACCCGAGACGGGCGCGCCGGTCAGGTCCGGCGGCACCTCCAGCGGCGGCAACGACTGCGCTTCCTTGTACTCCTGCTCCTGCGGATCATGCCCGAGCAACCCGGACAGGCCACCACACCCGCCCAGCAGCGGCAGGGCCAGGACAACGGTAAGAAGCCGCACCGGCGGCGTTTGAAACTGCATGATGCCTCGCATGGTCACAGGACGGCCGCCTGCCGCAGGGCGGCACGGACGGCCGCATGATGGGGCGCCGACAACGGCGTCAACGGCAGGCGAATGCCGGCCTCGATCAACTCCATCTCGGCCAGCGCCCACTTCACGGGAATGGGGTTGGCCTCGACAAACAGGTCCCGGTGCAGCGCCTGCAGCGGAGCGTCCAGTGCCAGCGTCTGGTCACGCCGCCCGGCCATGGCCGCTTCGCTCATCGCCGCCATGGCCTGGGGCGCGACATTGGCCGTGACCGATATCACGCCGCGATAGCCCTGCAGCATCAGCTCGGCGGCGATCGCGTCGTCACCGGAAAACAGCCAGAAATCGTCCGGGCAGGCAGCCAGCAGCTCGGCCCCGCGTTCCAGACTGCCGGTAGCGTCCTTCAGGCCGACGATGTTCGGCACCTCGGCCAGACGCAACACCGTTTGGGTGCGCAAGTCGCAGGCCGTGCGGCCGGGCACGTTGTAAAGGATCTGCGGGATCGTCACCGCCTGCGCCACGGCCAGGAAGTGCCGATACAGGCCCTCCTGCGTGGGCTTGTTGTAGTAGGGCGTGACCAGCAGGCAGGCGTCCACGCCAGCGTCGGCGGCGGCCTGGGTCAGTTCGATGGCCTCGGCGGTGGCATTGGCGCCGGTGCCACCGATGACCGGCACGCGCCCGTCGACCCGGCGCACCACCTCGGCGATGACGCCGATGTGCTCGTCCATGGCGAGCGTGGGCGACTCGCCGGTGGTGCCCACCGCCACGATGCCGTGCGTACCGGCCTCGACGTGGAATTCGACCAGCCTGGCCAGGGCCGCGTAATCTACTGCCCCGGATGCTGTCATCGGGGTAACCAGGGCGACAACGCTGCCGTGGATCATGCAAAAGTCCGGGCTGGAAAAGCCCGCTATGGTACTGACCCGCTCGACCGACTGACAAGCCGACGCGCCGCCCGGGCGGCGCCCAACCCGACGGAATCCTCAGCCATGCCAGAACCCGCCCTCGACGCCCCTGCGCCCGACTTCGATGCGCCGGCCACCGGCGACCGCTCCATCAGCCTGCGCGAACTGCGTGGCAAGGCCGTGGTGCTGTACTTCTACCCGAAGGACAGCACCCCCGGCTGCACCCAGGAAGGCCAGGACTTCCAGCGCCTGAGCGATGACTTCGCGCAGCGGGGCGCGGTGATCCTCGGCGTCAGCCGTGACAGCGTCGCCAGCCACGAGAAATTCCGCGCCAAGCAGGGCTACACCTTCGACCTGCTGTCGGACACCGACGAGACGGTCTGCCGCCTGTACGACGTGATCCGCGAAAAGAACATGTACGGGCGCAAGGTGCTGGGCATCGAGCGCAGCACCTTCCTGATCGATGCCGACGGCGTGCTGCGCGCGGCCTGGCGCAAGGTCAAGGTCAAGGGCCACGCCGAGGCGGTGCTCGAGCACCTGCGCGCCCTCGGCGACTGAGGCGTTCAGCCCGCGGCGGCGTCTTCCGCCAGCCAGGCCAGCACCTGCCGGCGCAGCGCCTGGGCACCGGCGCCGTTGAGGCTCGACAGTGGCAGTGCCGGCAACACCGCCGGGTATTCCGCCAGCGCCCGCTCGACCGACCGCAGCGCGGAGTTCAATGCACCGCGACCGAGCTTGTCCGCCTTGGTCAGCACGGGCTGCACCGGCAGCGCCAACTCACCGGCGATGGCCAGCAGCTGGCGGTCGCCCACCTGCAACGGGTGGCGCACATCCATGAACAGCAACAGTCCACGCAGGCACTGGCGCGCCGCGAAGTAGGCCGGGATGGTCTCGCCCCAGTCGCGGCGCCGCGCGGCCGAAGTGGCGGCGTACCCGTAGCCGGGCAGGTCCACCAGGCGCCGCCGCTCATCCAGGCAAAAGAACAGCAGTTCCTGGGTCCGCCCGGGCGTCTTGCTGACCCGCGCCAGCGCCGCCTGCCCGGTGAGTGTGTTGATGGCGCTCGATTTGCCGGCGTTGGAGCGGCCGGCGAA
>DQBD01000079.1 GCA_003526065.1 Gammaproteobacteria bacterium
CAGATGTTCGATTCCGAACGGCTGGCGCAGGCCTTGTCCGGCTGGCTGGCACAGGGCGGGCCGCTGGCGCTGGTGATCGGCGGTGCCGACGGCTTCGGTCCGGCCATGCGGGAGCGGGCGCGGGCCAGCTGGTCGCTGTCGTCGCTCACGTTTCCGCACATGCTGGCGCGGGTGGTGGTGCTCGAGCAGCTGTACCGCGCCTTCAGCCTGCTGCATAACCTGCCGTACCACCGTGAACACTGAACCCGAGCCGGCGCCCGCGTCCGGTCTGCGTCGGCTGGGGCGGCGCGCGCGGTCGCTGACGCTGTGGCTGGCGTTCGCTGTGCTGGTGCTGACCGCCGTGGTGCTCACCGTCGTGCGGGTGACGTTGCCGCAGCTGGAGCGGCATCCACAGTACGTGGCGGCGCTTGCAAGCCAGGCCCTGGGCCATCCGGTGCAGTTCCAGCGGTTGACCGCGGGCCTGGAGGGCAACACGCCGCAGATCACGCTGCATGGCGCGAGCGTGCAGGGCGATGACGGCAGTCGGACGCAGGTTCAGGCGCTGCGTCTGCGTTTCGACTGGAGCGCCTCGTTGCTGGCGCGCGCGCCGCGGCTGTCGTCGCTGGAAATCGACGGCCTGCATCTGGCGGTGGTGCGTCAGGCCGATGGTCGCTGGCGGTTCGGCGGGATCGGGACGCGTACCGAGGTGCCCGGCAGCGAAGCCCTGGACTGGTTGCTGGCGCAGCGGATGGTGCGCTTGCAGCGGGCGGTGATCGACATCTCGGACGCGACCGAGTCGGCTCGTGCGCTGCGTCTGGAGCAGGCGGCGGTCACGCTCCGGCGCCATGGCGACCGACATCGGGTACGGGTCGATGTGGGCGTGGGTGGCATGGCCAGTGGCTCGTTTCGCCTGCTGGCGGAGATCCGGGGGCTGCGCCCGGACGTCGCCGCCAGCAGGGGCCGCGCCTACGTGATCGCGCGCGACGTGGCCGGCGCGAACGTGCCGTTCGGAGCGTTGTTGTTCGGCGGCCAGCTGGACGGCGAAGTGTGGCTGCGCTGGCAGGGTGGCCGGATCGAGCGGGTCGCCGGCCGGGTCGACGGCCGGGGTCAGTTCCAGCGCGGACAGACACTCCTCACACTCGACGCTCTGCGGGTCGGTGGTGTGTGGCAGCGTACCCCGGATGGCTGGCTGGCCGGTGTGCAGCGCCTGCGGGCGGAGTCCGGCGCTCAGACCTGGCGGGTCGATGACGCGTACGTGCGCCGCGACGGTGAGCGCCTGGCACTGCGGGCGGCGTTGGTGGACCTGGCGTCGGCGCGGTCGTGGCTGGCCCTGCTGGCGCCGGCCGATCGGGACTGGGCCGAGGTGCTGGTGCAGGCGGACCCGACGGTTCGCCTGCGGGATTGGCAGCTCAGCGGCCGGCCGGGTGACTGGCGCAGTCTGCGCCTGCAGGCACAGGTGGATGAGCTGGCCTGGCAGTCGGTAGACGCTGTGCCGGGCATGGACGGGCTGGCGGGCGAGTTGCGCGTCGGTGCCGGCGCCGCCAGTTTCTCGCTGACCGGCGCGCCGACCCTGGCGCTGAATGCGCCCACCCTGTACAGCGTGCCGATGCAGGTTCACGCCAGCCGCGGCACGGTCACCGCGCAATGGGACGACGATGGCCGCGCCATGCAGCTGGACGCGTTTTCCGGTCGCTACGCCGACATGAACCTGGCAGCCCGCGCACGTGTGTCGCTGCCGGCGGCAGGTCCACCGCAGCTGTTCGTGCAGGCGAGCGTGCCGCAGGCGGCGGCGCAGGAACTGTTCACGCTGTTCCCGGACCGCACGCTGTCGCCGAAGTTCATCGACTGGGGGCGGCGCGCCTTCCTGGGCGGCACGCTGAGCGACATCGAACTGCTGGTGAATGGCAACCCGCGCGAGTTTCCGTTTCGCGACGGTCAGGGCCAGCTGCTGGGGGAGGCCGGGTTCTCCGGCGTGGCGCTCGACTACCAGCCTGGCCGCAACTGGCCGCCGGTTGCCGGGGGGCGCGGACACCTGAGCCTGCGTGGCCCCGCCCTGTCGCTGGCCGTGGCCGAGGCGCAACTGCTGGACAGTCGCGCCAGCGACGTGCAGGTGCGCATCCCGGACGTGGTGACGCGGGAAAAGCGCCTGCTGCTGGAGGGTACCGCCACCGGACCGGCGCAGGACGTGATCCGCTTTGTGCGGCAATCCCCGCTGGCGGCGCGTTTTGGCAGGGCCGTCGAGCGTTTGCAGTTCACCGGCACGGCGCAGACCACGGTGGCGCTGGATCTGGTGTTCACGGGCCCGGCCAAGCGGGTGGCGGTCGACGGCAGCACGCGCCTGGACGGCAACCGTCTGGTGGTCGCCGGCACCGGCATCGAGCTTTTGGCCCTGCAGGGCGCCATCGGTTTCACGCGCGGCGGGCTGCAGGCCAAGGGCGTGCAGGGGCGGTTTCTGGGCGGGCCGGTGACCGTCGATCTGGCCAGCGTTCCAGGTTCCGGCTTGCGCCTTGAACCACGCGGGCAGGCTGATGCCGGTGCTGTGGTGCAGTTCCTGCGCCTGCCGTGGCCACAGCTGTTCGCCGGCACGGTGCCCTGGCAGGGCGGCGTGGACATTGCCGGCCGTGGCGACATTGACCTTGACCTGGCGCTGGATTTGTCCGGGGCGGTGGCCGGGTTGCCGACGCCGCTTGATGTGCTGCACCGCGCGCCGCTCAAGGTGCAGGCGCGGCGGGCGGTGGTGGACAGCAGCTGGGATGTGACGCTGGCGGCTCCACCGTTGGCGGCGCGGCTCGATCTGATGCCGGCCGCCAGTGGTGGCACCATCCTGCGCCGCGGTGACCTTGCGATTGATGCGGCCATTCGCTTGCCGCCGGCCGGGTTCAATGTGCACGGACGCCTGGACCGTCTGGCGCTTGAACCGTGGCTGGGCTGGCTGGCGAAGCACGTTGATGCGGCCGCCGTGGGCGACTGGCCCTCGCCGCGCGTGGATGTGTATGCCGACCGGGTCGATTATCTGGGGCAGCGCTTCGCCGGCTTGCGCTTGCAGTTGATGCGCGAAGACGGCTGGCGAGTGAGCGTGGATGCCCCGGATATCGCCGGCACGGCCCACGTCACTGGGCGTGGCGACGACCAGCAGGTGCAGCTGGATCTGGCCCGGCTGTACCTGGCTCGCCAGCCGGTGTCGGGCGACGGCAAGGGCAGGGGCGTCGATCCGGCTACGGTGCCGCAGTTGGGCGGGCGCATTGGCTCACTGCGTTACGGCGGCGAGGATTTCGGGGCGCTGACGTTCGCCAGTCGGCGTCAGGCCGATGGTCTGACGTTCGAGCAGGTGGCGCTGACCGGTGGCTACGGCACCATCACCGGGCGGGGCAGTTGGCGGGGCACGGCGGCAGCCAGCACCACCCGGTTGGAAGCGAAGGCCGACTTCAAGGATTTCGGTGCCTTTCTGGGGCATCTGGGTGTCAGCAAACTGGTCCGTGGCGGACGTGGAAAACTCGAAACGGACATCGCCTGGCCGGGCAGTCCCGGTGCCTTCGATTTTCCCGCCCTGGAAGGACGCGTCAGTGGTGATTTGCGCGACGGCATGTTGCCGGACGTCGAGCCCGGTGTGGGGCGTCTGTTCGGTATCCTCAGCCTGGACAGCGTGGCGCGGCGTCTGACGCTGGATTTTCGTGACGTGTTCGGTCGCGGTTTCGCCGTTGATCGCATGCGTGGGGAGCTGCGTCTGCAGGCCGGTCGGGCCGAGCTGCGCAACCTGCGTGTGCGCGGGCCGGCGGCGCATCTGACACTCAACGGCAGTACCAGTCTGGTCGACCGCAGCCTGGACGTGGACGTGCTGGCGGTGCCTCAGGTCACGTCCAGCCTGCCGCTGGCAGGGGCCATCGCAGCCCCCGGTGTCGGCGCTGCCATCTTTCTGGGTCAGAAGATCTTCGAAGGCGCCATCGACAAGGTCACCGAGCAGCGCTACCACGTGACCGGCACCTGGGCGGAACCGAAAATCGACAAACCCTGAGGCGGCGCTCAGGGCCGCCGACCGGTGAGGATCACCGACACCGGTCGGCCGGTGAGGGGGTGCACGGGCTCGTCCATGGCGATCAGCGGCAGGCCGTGATCAACGAACAGCCGGACCCAGCCTGCCAGCGTGCGGAAGTACCACGGTGGCGGGTCGGCAAATCCCTCGCCGCAGCCGGCCCAGGAGCCGGCGCGCCAGCCGTCGCGATACGGCTGGCCGGGGTCCTCGGCGTGCGGGTGCAGGGTCTGCACGACCAGCACGCCGCCGGGGCGCAGCAGCGCCGGCGTGGCGCGAAACAGTGCCTCGGTCGAACGCTGGCCGAGCAGGGCGAAGTTGCACACCACGGTGTCGAACGTGTGCCCGATGATGCCGGCCGCCAGGTCGTCATACGACGCGACTGCGAACTGACCTGTGCCGGTTGTCCGGGCAGCGTCGATCAGGCCCGGTTGCGCGTCTACGCCCAGTACCTCGAAACCGAGCGCGCTCAGGCGGCGCGACAGCCACCCCTCGCCGCAGCCGGCATCCAGTACGCGTTTCGGCTGTTGACGCGTGACGGCATCCACGATGGCCTGGTCGGTCACCAGCCGGCGGCTGTCGATGCGCTGTCCACGCACGGCGGCGGTCCACGGCGCGGCGTTGCGTTGCCACGCTGTGCGGATATCCGCCTCGTGTTGATCGTCGTGCGGCGGCTCCACGCGGCTGTCCTCGTTGTGTGCTGACCGGTGGCGTGTCTCGACGCCCATCGTCCGCTTACTTACCATTTGTTGTTCGAACGCCGTCGCGTCACGGCGCGTGAGTCATCAGGGGAACCCATGTCCGACGAGAAAATCTATCCGGTACCGGCCGACTTCGCTGCCCGCGCGCACCTGAAGGCCGCCGATTACGAGGCGCTTCATGCCCGCTCGCTGGCGGACCGCGACGGTTTCTGGGCCCAGCAGGCCAAGGATCTCATTACCTGGTTCGAGCCCTGGCACACGGTGTGTGACGAAGACCTCGCCCGCGGTCACGTGCGCTGGTTCGACGGTGGCAAGCTGAACGTGGCCTACAACTGCCTGGACCGGCATCTGGACACCCGCGGCGAGCAGACGGCGCTGATCTGGGAGGGCGACGATCCGTCCTTTGCGCGTCACGTGACCTACCGCGAGCTGCACGACGAGGTGTGCCGCCTCGGCAATGTGCTCAAGCACCGCGGCGTGAAGAAGGGCGACCGGGTGTGCATCTACATGCCGATGATCCCGGCGGCGGTGGCGGCCATGCTGGCCTGCGCGCGTATCGGCGCGGTGCATTCGGTGGTGTTCGGCGGTTTTTCGCCGGAATCCATCAAAAGCCGCATCCTGGATTCCGACTGCCAGGTGGTGATCACCGCCGACCAGGGTCTGCGCGGCGGAAAGACCATTCCGCTCAAGGCCAATGTGGATCAGGCGCTCGAAGGCTGCCCGGGCGTGCATACGGTGCTGGTGTACCGGCACACCGGCGCCGACATCGGCTGGAAGGACGGCCGCGACGGCTGGTACCAGGACCTCTTGGCGTCGGCCAGCGCCGACTGTCCGGCCGAGCCGATGGACGCCGAGGACCCGCTGTTCATTCTCTACACCTCCGGCTCGACGGGTAAACCGAAGGGCGTGCTGCACACCACCGGTGGCTACATCACCTACGCCGCGCTGACGCACAAGTACGTGTTCGACTACCACGACGGCGACGTGTACTGGTGTACGGCGGATGTCGGCTGGGTGACCGGCCACAGCTACAT
>DQBD01000259.1:0-138 GCA_003526065.1 Gammaproteobacteria bacterium
AGCTCGAGCTGCACCTGACCGGCCACATGGCCCGCTACATGTGGTCCTTCGACGGACAGAAGTTTTCGGAAGTCCACGGCCCGATCGTCTTCCACTACGGCGAGCGCCTGCGTCTGGTGCTGGTGAACGACACCATGA
>DQBD01000259.1:451-3646 GCA_003526065.1 Gammaproteobacteria bacterium
TCCACCTGCACGGCATGTTTTTCGAGCTGGACAACGGCGCCGGTGCCTTCCGGCCGCGCAAGCACACCGTCAGCGTCAAGCCGGCCGAGCGCCTGACGCTGCTGGTGACCGCCGACGAGCCCGGCCGCTGGGCGTTTCACTGCCATCTGCTCTATCACATGCACATGGGCATGTTCCGTGTGGTGGAGGTGGCGTGATGGCCGGCCGTTGCTTTCGCCTGTGCGGCGCCTTGCTGCTGGCGGCGGGCGCGGCGGTTGCCCGCGCCAACGGGGCCGGCGACGTACCGGCCGACTGGCCGCACGCGCACGAGGACGATCATCCGTTCGGTTATTTCCTGGTCGACCGGTTCGAGTACCGCGACGACGAAGGCCCGAATCACGTCCTGTGGGACGCGCAGGGCTGGTACGGCGGCGACTACCGGCGCCTGTGGCTGAAGACCGAGGGTGAGCGGGCGGTCTCGGACAGCAACGGCGAGGTCGAACTGCAGGCGCTGTACGGCCAGCTGGTGGCACCGTACTGGGACCTGCAGGGCGGCCTGCGCTATGACCGCACGTTCGGCAGCGGGCCGGACCGTGACCGCGCGTTTGCGGTGCTCGGGCTGCACGGGGTCATGCCGTACCGCGTCGAGACCGATGCCGCCGTGTTCGTGAGCGAGGACGGCGACCTCAGCCTGCGTCTGGAATTCGAATACGAGCTGATGCTCACGCAGCGCCTGGTGCTGCAGCCGCGTGTGGAACTGAACGCCGCCGCGCAGCGGGTGCGCGCCTGGGGCGTCGGGCGCGGGTTGAACGACCTGCAGCTGGGGCTGCGCCTGCGCTACGAGATCCGGCGCGAGTTCGCGCCGTACGTCGGCGTCGAGTGGGTACGCCGGTTGGCCGACACCGCCGATCTGGCGCGCGACGAAGGCGAGCGGGTCGGCAACCTCGGCCTGGTGGCCGGTGTGCGCTGGTGGTTTTGAGGGTCTGCGGGACGGTGATTCAGCAGCTTGCGGCACGGGCGGTCAGCGCCCGCCCGGCCCGGCTGGCCGATGGCCGGCCGAGTTGTTCGCTGATATAGGCACCGGCGCGGCACAGCGCGTCCAGGTCCACACCGGTCTCGATGCCCAGCCCGTGCAGCATGTAGACCACATCCTCGCTGGCCACGTTGCCGCTGGCGCCGGGCGCGTAGGGGCAGCCGCCGAGGCCGGCCACCGAGGCATCCACGCTGCCGATGCCCTGATCCAGGCAGGCCAGGAGGTTGGCCAGCGCCTGGCCGTAGGTGTCGTGGAAGTGCAGCGCCAGGGATTGCCGCGGCGCCGATTCGCGCACCCGCCGCACCATGGCCCGCGCCTTGCCCGGCGTGCCGACGCCGATGGTGTCGCCGAGCGACACCTCGTAGCAGCCAAGATCGAACAGCGCGGCGGCCAGTTCCGCCACCCGGCCGGGGTCGGTGGTGCCCTCGTACGGGCAGCCGAGCACGCAGGAGACATAGCCGCGCAGGCGCACACCGGCCTCGCGCGCCGGCTGCGCAATGGCCGCGGCGCGGGCGAGCGATTCCTCGATGCTGCAGCGGGTGTTGTGCTGCGAGAAGGTTTCCGACGCCGCGGTGAACAGGCCGACCTCGCCGATGCCGGCGGCCAGGGCGCGGTCGAGCCCCTTCACGTTCGGCGCCAGGGCGGCGTAGGTCACGCCGGGGCGGCGCGTGAGGCCGGCACAGACCGCCTCGCCGTCGGCCATCTGCGGCACCGCCCTGGGGCTGACGAAGGCGGCGACCTCGATGTATTCCAGCCCGGCCTGTTGCAGGCGCTCGATCAGGCCGAGCTTGGCCGCCAACGGCACCGTGTCCGGGATGTTCTGCAGCCCGTCGCGCGGGCCCATTTCGCACAGGCGCATGCGCGGTGGCAGGGCGGCCGGCAGCATCTCAGGCGTCCCCGGCGACGAAGCTGACCAGCACCGCCTCGGCCGGCACGAAATCGCCGGTCTGGCCGCCGACGGTCTCGATCACGCCGTCGTGCGGGGCATGGATGCGGTGTTCCATCTTCATGGCTTCGAGCACCAGCAGCAGGTCGCCCTTGGCGACCGACTGGCCGGGCGCCACCGCCACCTGCACCAGCTTGCCGGGCAGCGGAGCGGTCAGACGCAGCTCGGCCTCGTCCTCGGCTGCCTCGGCAGCCAGCGGGTCCACGTACTGCAGGCGAACGCGCTGCGGACCGGCCAGCTCGACATGCTGGCCATGGCGCCACACGCGCCAGGCCTGCCTGCCGGCCGGACCGTCGACGGTCACGGTGTCGTCGCGCACGGTGCCGGCCAGGGCGCCGGCCTGCTCGCCACACTGCCACTGGTACCCGCCGTCGTTGCGCCCGGTGAGGGTGACCGTGTGCGAGGCGCCGTCGATGGTGTGCCACTGCACCCGACGCACGGCGGGCACGCCGACCCGGAACGGACCGGCCAGGGCCCAGGGGGTGCGGTCGTCGGCACCGGCCGGCGCGGCGGCGTGCTCGTCCACGGTCAAGCGCACGGTGGCCGCCAGCAGGGCGTCGACGGTCGGCGCGGCCGGGGCGGTGAGGTCATCGAGCACGCCTTCCAGCCAGCCGGTGTGATGGCGGACGGCGGCGAAGTCGTCGGTGGCGAGGATGCGCTCCAGCAGCGCCGTGTTGCTCGCCACGCCGACGCTGGTGGTCTCGCCCAGCATGGCCAGCAGCCGCGTCCGCGCCTGCTCGCGGTCATCGCCCCAGGCGATCAGCTTGGCCAGCAGCGAGTCGTAGTGCGGGGACACCGTGTCGCCGTGCTCGAAGCCGGTGTCCACGCGCCGGCCGGGGCCAGGCGCGGGCAGTGCCAGCGCGTCGAGCCGGCCGACACCCGGCAGGAAGCCGCGCGCCGGGTCTTCCGCGCACAGGCGCACCTCGATGGCATGGCCGTGGCGCCGGATGTCCGGCTGAGCCAGCGGCAGCGGCTCACCGGCTGCCACGCGCAGCTGCCATTCCACCAGATCGAGCCCGGTGATGGCCTCGGTGACCGGGTGCTCCACCTGCAGGCGGGTGTTCATTTCCAGGAAATAGAACGCGCCATCCGGCGCCAGCAGGAACTCCACCGTGCCGGCGCCGCGGTAGCCGACGGCCTGCGCGGCGCGCACCGCGGCGGCGCCCATGGCTGCACGCGTGGCATCCGGCAGGTTCGGGGCGGGCGCTTCCTCGACCACCTTCTGGTGGCGGCGCTG
>DQBD01000259.1:3949-4076 GCA_003526065.1 Gammaproteobacteria bacterium
CGCGCTCGAAAAGATGCACCGCCGCGCCGTGCGCGTCGGCGAATACCTGCACCTCCACGTGGCGGGCATCGGTGACGTACCGCTCCAGCAGCAGCGTGTCGTCGCCGAAGGCGGCCAGCGCCTCGCG
>DQBD01000188.1 GCA_003526065.1 Gammaproteobacteria bacterium
GGCGACGGCGGCTGCGGCGGCAGCGACGCGCCGCCGATGACCCTCACCCCGTGCAGGATGGGCCGCTCGAAGCCGGCGGCGCGCGCCACTTCCGGATCGGCATGCAGCGGGTTCAGGTCGCCGCACAGGCGGTAGAGCAGGGCCTGCTGCGGCGCGGTGGGCAGTTCGCAGGCCGCGTCGGGCGCGCGTTCGGGCGTTGGGGTCAGGGTCATCGGCGGCGCGTCGGTGCCGCCGCAGCCGCCGTCGCCGCGGCAAAAGGTGCTGATGTCGAGGGTGGCGATCAGTTCGTCGCTGGCGGCATCGTGCAGGGTTCGCCGGCTGTAGACGATGGCGCCCTTGCCCGGGCCCTTGTCGTTGATGCCGATGACACGGGTGCGGCCGATCACCTCGCCGCTGGCCGGCAGCGGCCGGTGCACGGTCAGCCCCTGTTCGGCGTGCACCAGACGCACCCAGTCGACGCCGGTGCCCGGGTCCTTCATCCAGAAGCCGGGGTAACCCAGCACCACCGCCTGCGTGGGCAGGGCCTGCGGGGACTGTTCGTAGACGAACGGCAGCTGCCGGGGGTCGGTCGGGTCGGCGCCGAGGCCCACCGCCAGCGCGTACAGCTGGCTGTCGCGCACGCTGTAGGTCTGACGCACCTCGGGCACCGGCCAGGCCAGCAGGTGGTGGTAGTCGAGCGCCATCAGATGGGGTCCCAGGCAAACACGTCGGCCGACACGGCGAGCGGGTAGAACTGCTCGGCAAAGGCGCCCGGCAGGCGCTCGGCCAGCTGCTCCGGCGTCCAGCCGCCGTCGCGGTGAATGGAGCGCAGCGGGCGCGACTGCGACATCAGGAACACCTCGTTCGCCCGCACGGCGAAGATCTGGCCGTTGACCGTGTCGGCCGCGTCCGAAAGCAGGAACACCGCCACCGGGGCGATCTTGTCCGGTGTCATGCGTTTCAGGCGCTCGACGCGGGCCTGCTGTTCGGGCGTGTCGGTGGGGATGGCGCCGATCATGCGGCTCCAGGCAAACGGCGAGATGCAGTTGCTGCGCACGCCGAAGCGCCGCATGTCGAGCGCGATCGACTTCGACAGCCCGACCACGCCGAGCTTGGCGGCAGCGTAGTTGGCCTGGCCGACGTTGCCGATCAGGCCGGAGGTGGAGGTCATGTGCACGAAGGCGCCGGCGCCGCGCTCGCGAAACAGCGGCGCCACGGCGCGGCTGAGGTAGAACGAGCCGAACAGGTGCACCTGGATCACCGCCTCGAAATCCTCCGGCGACATCTTGTGGAAGATGCCGTCGCGCAGGATGCCGGCGTTGTTGACCACGCCGTCCACGCGGCCGAAGGCGTCGAGCGCGGTCTGCACGATGGCCTGCGCGCCGTCCCAGGAGGCCACGCTGTCGGTGCTGGCCACGGCCTGGCCACCGCTGGCCCGGATCTCGTCCACCATGCGCTGCGCCGGGCCGGCGTCGATGCCGTCCCCGCCCACCGAGCCGCCGATGTCGTTGACCACCACCCGCGCGCCCTGGGCGGCGGCCAGGCGGGCAATGCCGCCGCCGATGGCGCCGCCTCCGCCGGTGACGATGATGACCTTGTCCTGAAGCATGGCGGGCATGGCGGATTCCTTGCGCGGTAACGAAGACGGGGGCCTTCGCCGCGCCTGCGGCGGCGAAGTGTGCTTTTTAGGATAACCGCCCGCCGCGCCGGATCAGGCGGTCCTCGGGGTGGCGAGCAGGTGCTGCCATTGCCGGAAGATGGCCGGCAGGTGGGTTTCATCCTGAAAGTTCGGGCTGCTTTGCACCGGCGCGACGCCCAACTCGGCGGCTGGGCCGTCGGCACCCGGCCGGGCGCGGACGTGGCCGCGCGCGTAGTCCTGTGGGCCGGTGCTGGCGGCGGCGGCAAAGCCGGCCTGACTGGCCTCGAACTCGGTCAGGTCGTCCGGTGTGGCCATGCCGGTGGCATTGAAGAAATCCTCGAACTGGCGCACCCGCAGGCGCCGTGCCTCGGGTGCCTCGCCGCGGGGCGCCAGGCAGTAGATCTGCACGTGCGTCAGGTCCGGGGCCAGTGGCCGGAACACGCGAATCTGGGTCGAGGTCTGGTCCATCAGGAACAGGTTGGGAAACAGCAGCAGGTTGCGCATGCGGTCGATCATCCAGGTCGTCTTGCCGGTGCCGAACTGCGCCGTGAGGCGCTCGCGCTCGCGCGCCAGCGGGCGTACCCCCGGCTGCGACACGTTGGACCAGGCCAGTACGTGCCCGCTGCCCAGGTCGTAGGCGCCGCTGGCCTGTTCCAGGATGCGGTCATCGGCAATCGAGGTCAGCGCCTTGCCGCCGCGCTCGGTCTGCCGCCGCATCACCATGCCGATGAAGTTGGCGTGCACGGTGCTCACGTGATAGCCGTCGAGCCCGTTCTCGGCGTGCACCTTCCAGTTGCCGCGAAAGGTGTAGCTGGAACCGCCGCGCAGCACTTCCAGCCCCTGGGGCGACTGGTCGACCAGGGCGTCGATGACGCCGGCGGCGGCGGCCAGGTGCTCGCGCAGTGTCGGCACCCCGGCGCGGAGCGAGCCGAACAGGAAGCCGCGGTAGCTTTCCAGGCGGGGCAGGGGCGTCAGGTCGTGATTCTGACGCTCGAAGGCCGGCGGGTAGGCGCCGCTGGCGCGGTCCTTGATTTCGACGTTGCGGCCGGCGCTGTCGTACACCCAGCCGTGGTACGGGCAGGTCAGGAACCTGGCGTTGCCGCGCCGGGTACGGCACAGCTGTGCCCCGCGGTGTGCGCAGGCGTTGACGAAGCCGTGGACCGTGCCGTCCGTGCCGCGGCTGATGATGACCGGCTGGCGGCCCATGTGGGTGGTGAAGAAGTCGCCCGGATTGGGGATCTGGCTTTCGTGCGCCAGGTACAGCCAGCTGCCCTCGAAGATGTGCTCGAGCTCGCGCTGGAACAGGTCGGGGTCGGTGAAGATGCGTCGGTCGACGGCGAACGGCCGATCGGCATCCGCCTCGCGGACAAAGCTGGCCGGCGCCGCGGCGACGGGCAGGTCGAGCGGTTGATTCATGACACGTTTCTCCTCGGGCTCTGACGCCGGGACTCTGGTGGTCCTTCGGCAAAGGCCGAAAAATTCCTGTCCTGGAATCATTCGGCTCGCCGCAGCGCGGTACCCCCGCGCTGCGCTCCATGAATCAAGGCTCAAGCCGTTGATTCACGCCGGGGCATCGTGCCCCGGTCGGAAGCTCTGTCTGAATCAGGGTCGCATCGGGACGCCCGGGCGTCAGGCGCTGCCGTTGAGCGCCTCCAGCCGCACGATGCGGTCACGCAGCTCCAGGCGCCGACGCTTGAGTTCCTTCAACTGTGGCGAGGCCAGGCCGGGACCGCTTTCGATGTGGTCGATCTTGGCATCGAGCTGGCGATGCTGGCGGCGCAGGTCGTCGAGTTCCGGGAAACCGTCGGCGCGTGGCTCAGTCATGGGCCTGTCCTCCTTTCGGTGATAATCCGGCATTCGACACGCTAAACCCACCCCGCGTGGGGCGTCCAGCCCCCGAGCAACATGACCCCGATTCTCGACGTCCAGGACCTGATCAAGGAATACCCCGGTGTGCGCGCGGTCGCCGGCGTGAGCTTCAGTGTGCCGGCCGGCATCTGCTTTGGCCTGCTCGGGCCCAACGGCGCCGGCAAGACCACCACGGTGGAGATGCTCGAGGGCATCTGCCGGCCGACCGCCGGGCGCGTGCTGTACCGGGGCGAGGTGCAGGGCGCGCAGTTTCGCGCCGAGGCCGGCATTCAGTTCCAGAGCACGGCGCTGCAGGATTTCCTGACGGTGCGCGAGACGCTGGTGCTGTTCCACCGGCTGTATCCGCGCCGCGCCGACCTGGAGGCGCTGATCGACCTGTGTCAGCTGCGCGATCTGCTCGAGCGCGACAACCGCAAGCTGTCCGGTGGCCAGCGCCAGCGCCTGTTGCTGGCCATAGCGCTGGTGAACGATCCGGACATCGTGTTCCTGGACGAGCCGACCACCGGCCTCGACCCGCAGGCGCGGCGCAACTTCTGGAAGCTGGTGCAGGACATCAAGGCCCAGGGCAAGACCATCCTGCTGACCACGCACTACATGGAAGAGGCCTACGTGCTGTGCGACGAGATCGCCATCATGGACCGTGGCCGCATCATCGCCCAGGGATCGCCGGACGCGTTGCTGAAGGCGCATTTCGAGGACGTGGTCCTGACCCTGCCGAAGGCCGATTTCGACCCACCGGCCGAATTCGCGCATGCCCTGCTGGATGCCGGCGAGCTGTGGGAGCTGTCCACGCGCGAGGTGCCGGTCGCGCTGACGGCGCTGGAAGGGGCCGGTGCCGGCCTGCAGCGCCTGCGTATCCGCGAGCGAACGCTCGAAGACCTGTTCCTGGAGCTGACCGGGCGCGAGCTGCGCGCCTGAGTCGGCCCGATTGATCGAGGGAGTCCGTACCGTGTTGCGTCGTTACCTGGCCCTGACCCATGCCCGCAACATGGAGTTCCTGCGCGACCGTGCCTCGCTGGGCTGGAACCTGCTGTTCCCGCTGGTGATGGTGGCGGGCCTGGCCATCATTTTCGGCGGCCCGCCACGGCCGCTGTTCAAGGTGGCGGTGATCGGCGCCGGCGACCCGGTGCAGGTGGACGCGCACCCGTTCCTGGGCACCCGGTATGCCGAGTTCTATGCGCTGCCGGCCACCGAGCGGGATGCCGCGGTGGCCAAGGTGGGGCGTCACCGGCTGGACATGCTGCTGGACCTGCAGCAGCCGCCGCGCTATTGGGTCAACCCCGAATCGCCCAAGGGCTACGTGCTGGAACGCCTGCTGCGCGCCGCCGGTGGCGCGACCCTGGAGCCGGGGGCGGTGCCCGGTCGGCCGATCCGCTACATCGACTTCCTGCTGCCGGGCATCCTGGGCATGAACATGATGTTCTCGTGCCTGTGGGGCGTCGGCTACGTGGTGGTGCGCTACCGCAAGAGCGGGTTCCTGAAGCGGCTGAACGCCACGCCGGTGCGGCCGATCGAGTTCATCCTGGCGCAGCTCAGCTCGCGCCTGCTGCTGATCATGGGCATCACGCTGGCGGTGTACGTGGGCACCGACTGGGTCATTGGCTTTCGCATGGAAGGCTCGCACGCGCTGCTGGCGCTGATGGCGACGCTGGGTGCGCTGTCGATGATCGCCATGGGCTTCGTGGTGGCGGCCTTCGTCACCAGCGAGGAGCTGGCCGGCGGCATCCTGAACTTCCTGTCCTGGCCGATGATGCTGCTGTCGGGCGTGTGGTTCTCCATGGAAGGCAGCCAGCCGTGGTTGCAGCAGCTGGCGCAGGTATTCCCGCTGACGCATCTGGTCGGCGGGGCGCGTGCCATCATGCTGGACGGCGCCGGGATGGCCGACGTCACGCCCCAATTGCTGACGTTGGCCGTTATGACGCTGGCGTTCCTGGGAATCGGCGCGCGCATTTTCCGCTGGCGCGCGGACTGAGCCGCCGCCGCACGATCACGACAGGACGATCTCGACAACAGGGGAGGCAACATCTTGAACGCATCGGCACACGCCGCGGCTGCCGGCCGCACGCCGAAGGGCATCTGGAAGGTGATCGGCGCGTCGTCCGCCGGCACCATGATCGAGTGGTACGACTTCTACATCTTCGGCGCGCTGGCGCCGGTGATCGCGCCGCTGTTCTACCCGTCGGGCAACGACACGCTGGCGTTGATCGCCTACCTGTCCACCTTCGCCGTCGGGTTCGTGGTGCGGCCGTTCGGGGCGCTGTTCTTCGGGCGCATCGGCGACCGGGTGGGCCGCAAGGTCGCGTTCCTGATCACGCTGCTGATCATGGGCGGTGCCACGGCGCTGATCGGTGTCCTGCCCACCTACGAGACCATCGGCATTGCGGCGCCGCTGGCGTTGCTGGCGATCCGCGTGCTGCAGGGACTGGCGCTGGGTGGCGAGTACGGCGGCGCGGCGGTGTACGTGGCCGAGCATGCGCCGGACCACCGCCGCGGCTTCTACACCAGCTTCATCCAGATCACCGCCACGCTGGGTCTTTTCGTGTCGCTGGCGGTCATTCTGTCGGTGCAGGGCAGCATGAGCGCCGAGGCCTTTTCCGCCTGGGGCTGGCGGTTGCCGTTCCTCCTGTCGCTGTTGCTGGTGGGCGTGTCGTTCTACATGCGCGTGCAGATGCGCGAGTCGCCCATCTTCGAGCAGCTGCGCGAGCGCGGCATGACCTCCGCCGCGCCGATCCGCGAGGCGTTTACCCAGCCCGCCAACCTCAAGCGCGCGCTGGTGTCGCTGTTCGGCGCCACCGCCGGGCAGGGCGTGGTCTGGTACACGGGCCAGTTCTATGCGCTGTTCTACCTGCAGAGCATCCTCAACGTCGGTGGTCTTGCCGCCAACACCATCGTTGCCTGCGCGCTGTTGCTGGGCATGCCGTTTTTCGTGCTGTGCGGGGCACTGTCGGACCGCATCGGCCGCAAGCGCCTGATGATGGCGGGCTTTGCGCTGGCCGTGGTCAGTTACCTGCCCATCTACGGTGCCATGCGCGACGTGGCCGGCTCGCAGGTGACCACCGTGCAGTCGCAGGCGCACCCGGTCACCGGTGACACCACGCTGACGCCGCTGACCCTGGTGGACGGGCAGCTGCAGCCGGCCTCGAAGGTGCTGACCGATCTCAGCGTCGGCGAGGTGCTGCGCCACCCGGCGGCGCACAAGCTGATCGGCCTGGTGTGGCTGCAGGTGCTGCTGGTGACCCTGGTCTACGGGCCGATTGCCGCCTATCTGGTGGAAGCCTTCCCGGCGCGTATCCGCTACACCGCCATGTCGTTGCCGTATCACCTGGGCAACGGCGTGTTCGGCGGCCTGTTGCCGGTGATCGGCCTGACGCTGGTGGCGCGTACCGGCGACATCCACGCCGGGCTGTATTACCCCATGGCCATCGCCGCCATGAGTCTGGTGGTCGGCAGCCTGCTGCTGCCGCAGACGCACGGCACGCGGCTGTGGGACGAGACCGTCGAGCCCGTGCCCAAGCCGACGGCCGAGTGACACGTGCTTCGTAAACGCGTGAGGAGGCCACGATGACCGCCATTCACGAGCGCCGCGTCGACCTCGGCTGCGGCGAGAACCGCTACCTGGAAGCCGGCGACGGCCCGCCGCTGCTGCTGTTGCATGGCATGGGCATGGCCAGCAGCGCCAACGGCTTCGACCTGCTCATTCCGCACCTGGCCGGGCGTTTTCGCGTGCTGGCGCCGGACCTGCTGGGGTTCGGGCTTGGCACGCGCGCGGTGCAGGCCGGGCCCACCTTCGAGCTGATCGTGGACCAGCTGCGCGAGTTCATGGACCGGCTGGGCCTGTCGCGTGTGCACCTGGTGGGCCACAGCCTGGGCGGCTGGGTCGGTAACCTGCTGGCCTACGAGAGCCCGCAGCGCGTGTCCCGGCTGGTGGCGCTGTGCTCGGCCGGACTCAACGTGCAGCCGGCCGCCGGCATTCGCGCCACCGCCATTCCGTCACGCCCGCAGGTCGAGGCACTGGTGCGCGGGTGGCTGCATGACGCTTCGCGCGTGTCGGACGGCGATCTTGCCCATGTGGTCGATACGCTGGTGGCCGCCGCCAATGCACCCGGCGCGCTCGAAAGCCTGGACCCGCTGCTGGCTCAGCAGGAAAACCCGGCGCTGCGGGCACGCTATCTGCTGATGCGCCGGCTGCCGTTCGTCGAGGTTCCGACGCTGGTCGTCTGGGGTGAGCACGACCCGCTCGAACCGTATCCGGTGTGGAAGGCCGAGGCATCGCAGGTCGACCACGACTTCACCCGGTGCAGCCGGCCGTGGGCGGCGCCACGGGCCCGCTTCGCCAGCCTGCCCACCGGCCACTATCCCCACTGGGAACTGCCGCGCGAAACGGCGCACCTGATCGCGCCGTTCCTGTTGGCCAACGACTGATCGCCCCAAAGGAGCTCCTTCCCTGATGCCCGTTACCGCCCCCATGCAGCGCCCCCGTTCGGTCGGCGAGATGATGCAGCGCGTTGCCTTCATGATCACGCCCGAAGGCATGGGGCGTGCCCTGGCCTTTCAGCCACGGCCGGACGACGTGTTCATCGCGCCGTTCCCGAAAAGCGGCACCACCTGGCTGCAGCAGATCGTGCACACGCTGCGCACCCGCGGCGACATGGCGTTCGAGGAAATCACCCAGGTCATTCCGTGGCTGGAACTGGCCCACGACATGGGTATCGACGTCGAGGCCGGGCAGCCGGCCAGGCCGCGCGCCTTCAAGACCCACCTGGGCTGGGACCAGGTTCCCAAGGGCGCGCGCTACATCGTTTCCGTGCGTGACCCGCGCGATGTGCTGGTGTCGCAGTTCCACTTCTGGAACGGCTGGTTCTACGAGGCCGGCACCGTCAGCATCGACGACCTCGCCATGGGGCTGTTCCTGAACCCGAACGTGCCGTTCAACTATTGGCCGCACCTGCAAAGCTGGTGGCCGCAGCGCGAGCGGCCGGACGTGCTGATGCTGTGCTACGAGAGCATGCTGGCCGACCCCGAGGCGGCCATCCGGCGCATCGCCGCCTTCATCGGCGTGCCGCTGGACGACGCCCTGCTGCGCCTCACGCTGGAGCATGCATCGGTCGACTTCATGCGCGCCCACGCCCGCCAGTTCGACGACCACCTGGTGCGCGAAGCCCGCGACCACGTCTGCGGTCTGCCCCCCAGCGAGACCGGCGGCCACAAGGTGCGCAGCGGCAAGGCCGGTGGGCACGAGGCGGTCCTGAGCGACGCCGTGCGCGCGGCGCTGGACGAAGCCTGGCAGCGGGAGATTGCCGGCCCGCTGGGGCTCCCGGACTACGCGGCGCTGCGGCGGGTGCTGGAGGGGGCGGGGGAGAACGTAGGTGCGCTGCGACGGGTGCGGCGACGAACGACCCGCAGGCTTCGGCGACGCGGGAATCGGCGCAACAGACCGA
>DQBD01000167.1 GCA_003526065.1 Gammaproteobacteria bacterium
TCGCGCGAGGCCAGTTCCGGCACCACGCCGCCGTGCTGCGCGTGCAGTGCCACCTGGCTGTGCAGCGTGTGGCCGAGCAGGCCGCGTTGGCTGTCGTACAGGCCAAGACCGGTTTCGTCGCAGGAGCTTTCGATGCCCAGAACCAACATGGGGTTGCCTGGAAATTGGGAGGGGGCGGCGTGGCTTTCATCGCCACGGCAAGTGAAGGTAGAATTTACCTCTTTTTCGACCGTCGACCGTCAACCGGGCGGAGCCGGCGGGCCCTACCTTCGAGGACTTTGCATGCCGGTAGTTCAACTGCGCGAGAACGAACCCTTCGACGTTGCCCTGCGCCGCTTCAAGCGGACCTGCGAGAAAGCGGGTGTGTTGTCGGAGGCACGGCGGCGCGAGTTTTACGAAAAGCCGACGCAGGAACGCAAGCGCAAGGCGGCGGCGGCAGTCAAGCGGCATCAGAAGAAGCTGTCCCGCACCGGCCGTGGCGCGCGGCGCCCGCGTGGTGGTCGTCGGGGCTGAAGCCGGTGTCCGTGAAGCAACGCCTTGACGACGACGTCAAGGCGGCCATGCGCGCCCGCGAGCGCGAGCGCCTTGGCACGCTGCGGCTGGTCACGGCCGCGATCAAGCAGCGCGAAATCGACGAGCGCATCAGTCTGGACGACAGCCAGGTGCTGGCGGTGCTGGACAAGATGGTCAAGCAGCGGCGCGAGTCGATCAGCCAGTTCGAGGCTGCCGGCCGGGAAGACCTGGCGGCCAAGGAACGGGCCGAGCTGGAAGTGCTGCAGGCCTATCTGCCGGCGGCCCTGGCGCCGGATGAAATCGAGCGCCTCGTCGATGACGCCATCGCCGCCAGCGGCGCGCAAAGCGCACGCGACATGGGGGCAGTGATGGCGCAGTTGCGCCCGCAGGTGCAGGGGCGCGCCGACATGGCCGAGGTCAGTCGGCTCGTCAAGGCGCGTCTGAGCGGCTGACGCCGGTTACGGCAGGGCGCTCCGAACATGTTTCGCTTCCTGCGTCCTGGTGTTTTCGCACTCCTATTGACCGGTAGCCTGGCCGCCGGCGCGACGCCGCTGGTGGAGTTGCAGGCCGTGCTCGGGCAGCGCGCCATGCTGCAGGTGGACGGCACGCAGCGCATGTTGCGGGTCGGTGAGACCAGTCCCGAAGGTGTGCGCCTGTTGGCGGTGTCGGCGGGGGCGGCACGCGTGCAGGCCGACGGGAAGGCCTTCGAGGTGCCTCTGGGCGGGCGTGTCGGCGGCGTGCTGGAGGCCGGCCAGACGCCGGCGGTGTGGATACACCGCGATGCCGCTGGCATGTATCAGGTGGCCGGCACCATCAACGGGCGGTCGGTGCAGTTCCTGGTCGATACCGGTGCCACGACGGTGGCGATGAACGACGCCACGGCGCGTGGCCTCGGCATCGACTATCGGGCCGGCGAACGCAGCCTGGTGGAGACGGCCAGCGGTATCGTCGAGGCGTTTGCCGTGAACCTGACGGAAGTCGCGGTTGGCGGCATACGGGTTCCCAACGTGCGCGCCATGGTCATTCGCGGCGCGCAGCCCAGCCGGGTTCTGCTGGGGATGACGTTCCTGTCACGCACGCGCATGGAGCACGTGCAGGACGCCCTGGTCCTGCGCCGACGCTACTGAGGCGGCGGCTCAGCCGGCGGCGACCGGCTTCTCGATCAGCGCGTAGGCCGAGTGGTTGTGGATGGACTCGAAGTTCTCCGCCTCCACCACGTAACCGGCCAGGCGGTCGTCGCGGTTCAGCGCGCCGGCGATGTCCCGCACCAGATCCTCGACGAATTTCGGGTTGTCGTAGGCTCGCTCGGTCACGAATTTCTCATCCGGTCGCTTGAGCAGGCCATACAGCTCGCTCGAGGCCTGCGCCTCGACCAGTTCGATCAGCTCCTCGATCCACACCGGCGTGCGCAGGTGCGCGGTCAGCGTCACGTGCGTGCGCTGGTTGTGGGCGCCGTAGTCGGAAATCTTCTTCGAGCACGGGCACAGACTGGTGACCGGGATCACCAGCCGGGCGGTCAGTCGCTCCTCGCCGCCGTGCACGATCTCGCCGACGTAGCCGACCTGGTAGTCCATCAGGCTGGTGACGCCGGTTACCGGCGCGGCCTTGTTGACGAAGAACGGGAAGTTCATCTCGATGTGTCCGGCCCGTGCCTCCAGCCGCTCGCACATTTCGCGCAGCATCTGGCGGAAGGTGCCCAGCGAGATTTCCCGTTCGTGTCCGTTCAGGATCTCGATGAAGCGCGACATGTGCGTGCCCTTGAAGTTGTGGGGCAGGTGCACGTACATGTTGAAGCTGGCGACCGTGTGCTGCTCGACGCCGTTGCGCGCCAGGATGCGCACCGGGTGGCGGATGTCCTTGATGCCGACCCGGTCGATGTCCAGCTGGCGCGTGTCCGGAGAGCCCTGGACATCGGCGATCTGCGGCACGGTGGTCGACTCGGAAGGCTTGTTCATGGCGGGTTCCTGGCGGGCTGGCACGTCCGCCGATGGGGGGAGGCGGTGATGCGGCGCAATCACCCGGTTCCTGCCTGCAATGGGATGAATGTCGTCGATTGTACCGAGCGGGCCGACCGGTGCCCATCACGGTGCCGATGGGCGCGTGCTGCGCAAAGGGCGTATGCTGGGTTTGCCCCGGGCCGTGCGGCGACCGGTTTGGCCTCCGCCGTCTCGGGTGTGGACAACGCACTGGAGGAGGCTGCCATGGACGACGCAATCGTTCTTGCTCTGGCACTGATGGCCTGCGCCGTGATCATGATCTTCACCCTCGGGCCGTTCGGCGTGCTGCTCGGCGGCGTGCTGCTGCTGGTGGGCGTCGGTATCGGTATCGCCAAGGCGGTGTCGATCGTTGCCGGCCGGCGCCAGTTGCCCCACTGAGGGTGTGTGACGCGGGCCTCAGGCCCGTGCAAAGAACTGCACCACGTTGCCGGCGGGGTCGCGGCAGGTAAAGAAGCTGCCGTGATCGCCCATGCCGACGACCTCACTCACGGCGATGCCCTGGGCGGTCAGTTCGTCGCGCGTGGTGGCCAGATCGTCCACTTGCAGTACTACGGTGGCATTGCTGCCGGGGTCCACCTGACCGGGCGCCGGGGTGGCGATGGCCACCTGCGTGCCACCCACATCGAACTGCGTCCACTTGTCGCCGTCCTTGAACTTGACGTTCAGACCCAGCGTGTCGCGGTAGAACGCCACCGCGGCATCCATGTCCGGCACCACGTAATACACGTTGGTCACTTTGCTGATGGCCATGCTCTTCTCCTCACGGTAGACGGCCGCATTGTCCCACGGCGACCGGGTGGGGCTGTGGGACAATTGCCGGCCGCCGCCGTTACACCAGCCGTGCTTTCGCCATGAACGTCGCCATCAAGCCGCCGCGCAGCCTCGTGACCGCCACCGCCGAGGCGATTCGCGATTTCGACCTGATCCGCAACGGCGACCGCATCCTGGTCGGCGTGTCGGGCGGCAAGGACAGCCTGTCGCTGCTGCACGTGCTGCTGCATCTGAAGGCGCGCGCGCCGGTGCGTTTCGAACTCGGGGCCGCCAACATCGACCCGCAGATGCCGGGCTACGACCCCAGTCCGCTGGCGGATTACGTCCAGGGCCTCGGTGTGCCGTACTACCAGGCCACCTACAGTCTGGCGCGTGCGGCCAAGGGGTCGTTCGAGGGTCGTACGCTGTGCGCGTTCTGCTCGCGCATGCGCCGCGGCAAGCTGTACGGCCTGGCACGCGAGCACGGTTACGGCACGCTGGCGCTGGCGCATCACCTGGACGATGTGGCGGAAACGTTTCTGATGAACGCCTTTTTCGGTGGCAAGCTGCGCGCTATGCCGGCGGGGTACCTGAACGACGACGGCGACCTGCGCGTGATCCGGCCGCTGGTCTACGCCCGCGAACGGCAGACGGAGGCGTTCGCGCAGAACGGCCCGCTACCGGTGATTCCGGACAACTGCCCGACCTGCGATGCCTCGACCCGCCAGCGCCAGCAGATGAAGGCGCTGCTGCGCGGCCAGGAAGCTGCCAACCCGCGTCTGTTCACGGTGTTGCGCACCACGCTGGCGCCGTTGCTGCAGGCCGAAGCGACCTCGGGTCTCACGCTGCCGGACGCCGCCCAGGTGCTGGTCGACTTTCGGTCACCGGCTCCGGCCGACACAGCCGAAACCGTGCCGGCCGAATAACCTGCGTCACACGCCCATCATGCGCCGGTAGCCGTTCCAGAAGCCGCGCACCGGGTCTTCGCTGGCCAGAAACGTGGTGTCGGGCGCCACGCCCTTGCCGCCCATCTCGATGATCGCCTCGGCGCCGCCGTCCTTGGCGATGCCCTGCTGCACGATCTCGATGGCCAGGCCGTCCTCCATCGACACCAGGCCGGCCGGGCCGATCAGGTTGATCTGCTTCAGGCGCATCTCGGTCAGTTCCGGGTCTTCGTCGGCATAGGCGAAGAAGGTGTAGTGCACGGTGACCCCGTCCGGCCCGTGCGGCTCGAACTGGCGGATGTTCAGGACGTTGGCGATCTGCTGCAGCATCATGATCGGGAACACGTCGATGATCACCAGATTGACGCCGTCGTCCCACTCCATCTTGCCTTTCAGAAGGCTCATGTCCTCCAGGGTATAGGTGCCTTCCTGGTAGGTGTGGCTGGCTTCCTTCATGCCTTGCTGGCGGGCGGCTTCGTCTTCCTTGCCGACGTAGGTGTAGAAGCAGGTCTGCAGGCCGCTCTCGTCGATGTGCAGCTGGCCCTTCTGGCTGGCGCGGAACAGGCCGAAGGTGGCGAAGAACAGGTGCAGCAGACTGGCGTGGTAGCCGTCGCGCGGGTTTTCGGCGTACAGCTTCCAGTTGCCGCGCATGTGCTGGTGCTGATGGCCGAGGACCTTGATTGGGCGGTTGAAAATGCGGCGCATGAACTTCGCCACATGCGGTCCCACGTACTGCTCGAACGGCGGTGTCTCGTCGCTGAAACTGGCGAACAGCACGCCGCAGAAGTTCTCGAGCCGCAGCTTTCTGGGACGCACGGCGTTCATGTCGAAGTCGGCCGGCATGCCGCCCTCACCGCCGATGCCGCGTGCGAACGGAATTGCGATCAGCTTGCCGGTGAGGTCGTAGCCCCACTGGTGGTAGACGCAGTAGAAGCTGTCGGTGTTGCCCTGCTTGTCGAGACAGATCTTGGCGTTGCGGTGCGCGCAGCGGTTCACCCACGCGTGGAGGCTGCCATCGCGGTCACGGCTGACGATGACTGGCGTGTCGGCGATCTGCACCGTCTTGTAGTCGCCGGGGTTGGGTATCTCCGCCTCCAGGCCGACGAAGTTCCACACCGGCCCGCGGAAGATGCGCTCCTGCTCCAGGGCGTAGATGTCCGGGTCCACGAAAACCCGGCCGGGTACGCGGGTGACGCTGTCTGATTGGCCGGGCCAGTCGAAAGACAGGCCGGGTGGGCGCTGGATGGCGTTCATCGCAAGTTCTCCTCGTACGCTAAGGTGTAGTCACAAACCATCCGTGGCGGTATCGGCCGAGGCGTCGCCGGTCATGGCGTCGCCGGTTCGCGGTCGATCCTTCAAGCCATCATGGCCTGCACCGTGGGCCAATGGTAGCCGCTTGATCAACGGCCGTGCTGCGGGCAGTCCACACTGACCCAACGCCGCTCCTCCAGGCACAGGGCGCTGAGCGTCCGTCCCCAGACACAGCCGGTATCCAGCGCAAATACATCGTCCGTCGCCACCATGCCTACGGTGGACCAGTGGCCGAACACGATGGGCGTGCCGGCACTGGCGCGTGTCGGCAACGCGTACCACGGCAGGAAGCCTGCCGGTTGGCTGCCCGGCGGCCCCTTGGCGCGCATGTCGTACGTGCCATCCGGCTGGCAGAAACGCACGCGGGTCAGGTAATCGGTGATTACCCGCAGGCGCTGCGGCCCCTGCAAGGCATCGTCCCAGCGGTGCGGGGTGTTGCCGTACATGTGCCTGAAATAGCCGTCCGGATCGCTCCGCAGGGCGCTGCTCACCTCGCCGGCGCGGGCGGCGGCGGCACGGATGTCCCAGCTGGGCGCCAGGGCCGCGTGAACCATGGCCACGTTCAGGTCGGGGTCGTGATGGAACAGTGGCCGCTCGCGCAGCCACTCGAGCAGTGCGGCACGGTCGGGAGCGTCGAGGATCTCCTGCAGCGTGTCGCTGCGCTTGAGGCGGCCGTGACCGGCCGCCACCGCCAGCAGATGCAGGTCGTGGTTGCCCAGCAGACTCACCGCACCGTCGCCCAATGCCCGCACGAACCGCAGTACGTCCGCTGACCGCGGGCCGCGGTTAATCAGATCGCCGACCAGCCACAGACGGTCGCGGTCCGGGCGAAACCCGATGCTGCGCAGCAGCGTGCGCAATTCGTCGTAGCAGCCCTGAATGTCGCCGATCGCCCAGGTGGCCATGGTCCGTCGCGGTAGTGAAGGGTGCTGAGGAAAGTAACGGCTTTGCGGGTCTCTGTGCACTGGTTGACAGCGCGGTGGGGTTGGCGGTCGGCAAGATAACCAGGACATGCAGTTCGGCGGGCACGCGCCAGCACGTGTTCAACAGGCAGGTGTCGGAATGCCGGCGGTTCGCGGCCTGTGTCATGTGTCGCGGCGATCTGTTCGAGTGGTATCAGCAGTGGAGATAGGGAGTTGACTGACCCGGTCGCAGTCGCTGCACTGGGCGCGCTTGATCAGGCGATCAACGGCATTGCCTTGCCGGCACCGCCACCGAGCCTGTCGCACCGGCTGCGGGTGGTGCCCAGTGCCGTGCGGCACCGGGGGCTGGGTGGCTACGCCGGCGAGCACGCCGAGCCGCGCGGCGCCGTGGTGGCGCGCTGCGTGCGGGCGGTACTGGATGTGCGTGTGGACGGCGGTGCCGAGCAGGCGGCGGCGGATCATCTGCAGTCGGTGGTCAGCGCTCTGCTGACGCAAAGCAACGCCGATTTGCGTGGGCGGGGCATCGAACGCCTGGCCCTGAACGACCAGATGCCGCCCGATCCGCGCCGCGCTCAGTTCGAACTGAGCTTCGAGTACCTGCACCTGCCGACCTCCTCCGAGGGCCGGATCGACACCCTGGATCTGGCGTTCGATCTCAATCACACGCCGTACCGCGCGCGTTACCGTTTCGATCTGGCCACCCGGACCCTGGCCGGCGCGCCGCAGCCGCTGAGCCGGTTCATGGCCAGCGACGATGCGGCGCTGAATGCCGGGTCGCCGCCCGGCGACTGGGTGTTCGATGCGGCGGGTCAGTGCATTGTGCAGAACGCCGCCACCCAGGGCGGTCCACTCGACCTCGGCGATCCACACAAGGCCGGCTCGCAGCTGCTGTGGCGGGTCAGTGGCGTGCCGCTGGCGTCGTCGCGCTTCATCGCCAGCATCGAGTTCGATGCCACCAGTCCGGATGGCATCGGCATCGTGTTTGGTCGCTCGGGCACGGCACGTTGGCATTTCCTGGCCTCGCAGCGGCACGGCTATCACCAGTTCGGCCGGTTCGACGGCGAAGGTGGGTGGCACACGCTCGGTGCGGTTGCGGCGGGTTTTGCCACCGGTGTCCGCCACACGCTGACCGTCACCGCCTTTGACCACACCGTGCGCGCCAGCCTGGACGGCGCGCAGACGCTGGACATCCACACCGACCTGCCGGTGCCGGCAGGCGAGCTTGGCTTTTTCACGCAAGGCAACGCCGGCGCGCGCTTTCACCGCGTGCGCCTGATCGAACTCTATTAGTCACTGCCCGGAGGCCGCGCAATGGAAGAAAATTTTGCGGAACAGATCATTCCCGGCACGTTTATCCGCGTGCAGGCGGAAGGGCTCATCGCCCCCAAGGGCGTGGCCTACGGCAATGTCGGCATCGTCGGTACCGCCGCGGCGGCGGCCGGGGTCACCAACGCACTGGGTACCACGCACATCCTGTCCAGCCTGGACGATGCCGAGGCACTGTGGGCGCCGGCCGATCCGGTCTCCACCGGGACACTCAACCTGATGCGCGGGCTGGAACTGCTGTTCCGCAATGGCGCAACCACCGTCTATGCCCACGCCGTGGCGGCTGGCACCGCCGATTTCAGCGATGCCGTGGATGAACTTCTCAAGGAGGACATCAATCTGCTGGTGGCGCCGGAACTCGATACCGCCGCCGCCACGGGGCTGCTCAAGGCGGCCGTGAACAGCGCCGAGACCAATGCCCGCGACGTGATCGGCATCGTCGGCTCCGACCTTGCCGCCAGTGCCTTGCCTGCCGACGTGATCGCCCAGGCCAATGCCGACAAGCGGCTGGTCCTGGCCACGCCGGCGGTCTATGGGCGTGATCCGGATGGCAGCGACGTGTTGCTGCCGGGGCAGTACACCGCGGCCGCCGTGGCGGGGCTCGTCGCTTCACTCGCACCGCAGGCCAGCCCCACCAACAAGACCCTGGCCGGTGTCACCCGACTGGGCCGCAAGTACGGCTACGGCGAACTGAAGGCGCTGGTGTCCGGCAACGTGCTGGCGCTCGAAAGCCGCCAGGGCATTCGCGTGGTACGCGGCGTGACCACCGAGGGCGCGGCGTTTGCCCAGATCACGACCCGACGCATTGTCGATTACGCCAAGGCCGGTATTCGCAACGTGGCCAATCCATTCATCGGGCGTCTGAACAACGAGCGGGTGCGCAAGGCGCTCAACGGCGCGCTGGACAGCTTTCTGTCCACCATGCTGGTCGACGAGCAGCTCACCGGCTACACCCTGGAGGTGAAGGCGACCCGTGCCGACGAAATCGCCGGTCGCTGCGTGGTGAACGTGGCCCTGCAGCCGACATTCAGCATCGACTACATCCGCGTCACCCTGGCGCTGTCCTAAGTCCGCGTCACAGCGAGGAGTATCGTCATGGCCAATACCAGTGTCTTCACCGGAGCGGATGGCTCCATCACGCTGTCGACGGTGGCCGCCAACGGCCGCGAGGCCGAGGCCGCCCAGGGCATCATCGATGGCAACGACCTGGTCACCATCGGTCGTGCCACCGGTGTCTCGCTGGAGGTGCGCGCCGAGGTGCGTCCGTTCCACGAACTCGGCCAGCGGTACGCAACCGAGCTGCGTCCGGGCAACGTGTCGGTCCGTGGGACCATCCAGCGAGCCTATCTGAACGGCGCGCTCCTGCGCCTGTTGCTCGGGGAGGCCGCCGACGGACGCCCGGCCCAGTCGTGGGCGCAGCCGGCATTCAACATCACGCTGTTGGCGGAAAACGCCGCCGTGCCCGGCGTCAGGTCCACCCTCACGCTGCACGGTGTGAAGCTGGACCAGTGGTCCTACACGTTGCCGGAGGACGACTTCGTCATGGAGTCGGCGGCGTTTCAGGCGCTGTACCTGACGGTCGCCGACGAGGGCGCCTGAGCGCGTTCGGAACGGTCCGATGCTCAGTGCCGACGAACTGCTCGCCGGGGGCGCGCTGACCCACGAGGTCGAGGTGCCGCCGCAGCTGCTCGGGCCCACCGCGCCGCCGGATGGCCGCGTGCGTCTGCGCCCGCTGACGGTGCGCGATCTGACACTCATCGCCCGTGCCGCCAAGGACAACGACCAGCTGCTGTCCGCCCTCATGGTGCAGGCCGCACTGGAAGAGCCCGCATTGACGCTGGCGCAGGTCAACGCGCTGCCGGTGGGGGTGCTGGAACACCTGCTGCAGGCGGTCAACGGCATCAGCGGCATCACCCTGGAGGAGGAGAGCCTTCAGGCGGCCGCGGCCGACCCGCTGGTGCGTGCTGCGCATCTGCTGTCGGCCGAATTCGGCTGGACACCGGACCATGTTGCCGGCCTCACGTTGGGGCAGATGCTGGTACATCTGGAGCTGATTCGTGAGCGCCGTGAAGGGTGAGGCGGGCGGCGCACCGCTGCCCGGTGTCCGTGCCGTAAGGCAGGCCCTGCGCCGGCTCGCCGCGGTCGGGGTGGTGGATGCCGTCGCGACAGAGCGCGCGCTGGCGGCACGCCTGGCGCTGTTCGATCGGGCGCCGTCGGCGACCTTTTTCGACCCGC
>DQBD01000223.1 GCA_003526065.1 Gammaproteobacteria bacterium
CGCCATGACCGGCGCTGCCTCGTTTGCGGCCTGTTGCTGACGGTGCTGTGCGCGGCCGGGCACGCCGCGCCGGCCGCCGATGACGTGGCGGTGCTGACCGCGGCCGCCGAGGGCGGTGATCCCGCCGCCCAGTACGCGCTTGGCGTGCACCACACCCAGGCGGCGGGTGGGCAGGTCGATGCCCAGGCGGCCGCCCGCTGGTTCGCCGCCGCGGCGCGGCAGGGCCACGCCCAGGCGGCCTACAACCTTGGCGTGTTGACCGTGCGCGGGCAGGGCGTGGCGCGCGACTACCCGGCGGCACGGCGTCTGTTCGAACAGGCGGCCGAGCAGGTGCCGTCGGCTGCCTACAACCTCGGTGTCCTGTACGACCAGGGCCTGGGTGTCGGTGTCGATGCGGCGCAGGCGGTGGTCTGGTACCGCCAGGCGGCCGACGCCGGTCATGCCGGCGCGCAGTACACGCTGGGGCAGATGTACTACGAGGGCATCGGCGTGCCGGCCGACGCCCCGCAGGCGCGGCGCTGGTTCGAGGCTGCCGCCGCCCAGGGCCACCGGGAGGCGCAGTACAACCTGGGCGCCATGACGTATCTGGCAGCGGCCACGGCGGCCGACCTGCAGGCCGCTGCCGACTGGTATCGCAAGGCGGCCGAGCAGGGTGATTCGCTGGCGGCGTTCAATCTCGGTCGCATGTACCACCACGGCGAGGGGGTGACGCGCGACGATGCCGTGGCCGTGCGCTGGTACCGGCGCGCGGCCGCCAGCGGCGATGCCTTCGCGCTGAACAACCTGGGCTTCATGGTCTACAACGGACTGGGCGTGAAGGCCGACGTGGCCAAGGCCTACGCGCTGTTCACGCTGGCCATGCAGCGCGGCAACAGCAACGCCGAGCAGGCACTGAAGCTGCTGCAGCCGCAGCTCGGGAACGAAGAGCGGATGCGCGGCGAGGGGTTGGCGAAGGCCTGGGACGCCACGCTCAGGGCCGGCGGGACGCCGGACTGGTAAGCCGGCCGCAGGTCAGGCGCTGCCCTTCGGTGCCGCGAACACGCAGCGATCGCGGCCCTGCTCCTTGGCGGCATACAGCGCGGCGTCGGTGCGCTCGAACACGTCCTCGAGGGTGTCGTCGCCGGTGAAGGACCCGATGCCGCAGGAGATGGTGACCGGAACCCGCCCACCGCGGCTGCGAAACGGCGCCGCCTTGACGCTGCGGCGCAGTTTGTCGGCAATCTGGATGGCTGCCTGCTCGCCGGCGCCGTTGAGCAGCACCACGAACTCCTCGCCGCCGTAGCGGCCGACGAAATCGGACGAGCGCAGCTGCTGCTGCAGCAGGCGGACCACTTCCTTGAGCACCTTGTCGCCGGCGGCGTGGCCGAATTCGTCGTTGATGTGCTTGAAGTGGTCGATGTCGCAGATGATCATCGACAGCGCGCCGCCGTCGCTTTGCCACCGCGCCACTTCCAGTGCCGCCCGGCGGTCGTAGGCCAGGCGGTTGAAGGCGCCGGTCAGCGGGTCGCGCAGGGCTTCTTCGGTGGTCACGTCCAGGCGGCTGCGCAGGTTGATTGTCTCTGCGCTCAGCTGGGTCACCTGTTGGCTGAGCGCGACCAGCTGTTCCATCAGCTTGCGCTGACGCAGATCACCGGCGTTGTCCTGTTGCTGGAGGTGTGCCTGCAGGTGGTCGAGTCGCGTCCCGACGAAGGCCTTGAGCTGGTCGAGATCCTCCGTTTCGGCCGACATCGTTCGCAGTTGCACGAGCTCGGCCTGTGTCGCGCGCCGCCCTTGCAGAGTCTCGCTGGAGGCAGTCTGGGTGAGGGTGTTCGCCTCGTTGAGCGCCGCTTCCAGTTGCAGCAGGCGCGTGACGGTGTGCTTGAGGAACTGCTTGAGTTCGGTCTGACGGCGCTCGGCGTGGGCCTTGGATTCGCCGACCAGGCGCACCAGCTGTTTGCTGGTCTGTCGGCGCTGGACGTCGCAGGCGGGCGTGTCCAGCGACCGCTTGATGTCGTTTGCCAGCGGCTCGAGCCCGGCCGGTATCGTCAGCTGCTTGAGTATGTCCTGGATGAGTCGACCGTCGGTGGTGCTGCGCAGGGTCTGCGCGTGCGGCGCCGCAGCAGCCGTGCCGGCGCCGTCGAGCCGGGCGAAGGCACGCCGCAGCGCGTCGCCTTCGAGGTCGCCATGCACGGCGTCGGTGATCGCTGCCAGCGCGGGGGCGAGCGCCGGTCGCGTGTCGGCCGCCAACGCACACAGGCGCGATACGGCATCGCGCAGTATCGATTCGTTTTCGGATGCGGCGTAGGTCGGCATATGCATCGGCTGTTTGATGCGCGGTTGTTGTTGTTGGATGAAGAGCTTGGCCTGTGTATCGCCACGCTGCCTCAAAAACTTTAGTGTCCCGTGCGCCGGCCGGCGTGCTTGTCCCACCGGACAGTGGCCGGCCGCATCTTGCCCTAGTATGACGGCCAGTTTCCGACCCGAGATCGACGATGATCCTGATCCTGCAAGACAACGTTCATGCCGGCACACCCGCGTTTGGCACCATCATGGAATACCTGTCGCGGCGCCCGGGTATCGAAACCCGCGTGCATGAGGTCAAGGGCGCGCAGCAGACGTTGACCGAGATTTACCTGATCGGCGACACCGCGGCACTGGATGCCGAGGAACTGGCCGAGCTCACCGGGGTGGACCGGGTCGTGCGGGTGTCGCGCGAGTACCGCGTGTTGGGTCGCCATCAGGACGATTTCCGGCCGAGCGGGTTCGAGTACAACGGGGTCGACTTCGATCAGGACGGCTTCGAGCTGTTTGCCGGCCTGTGCGCGGTCGACACGCGCGAGCATGTGGACCGCACCTTCGCCGCGTTGGCTGCCCAGGGTCTGCGCTGCGCGCGGATGGGTGCCTACAAGCCGCGCACCAGTCCCTATGCGTTCCAGGGGCACGGTGCCGCGTGTCTGCCGTTCGTGTTCGAGTCCGCCGGTCGCCACGGCATTCGCGTGGTGGCGATGGAGATCACCCATGAAAAGCACATCCAGGAAATTCACGATGCCCTGACGGCCATCGGCCGTCCGACCGGGGTGATGCTGCAGGTGGGCACGCGCAACACGCAGAACTTCGAGCTGCTCAAGGCCATCGGCCGCCAGCAGGAGTTCCCGGTGCTGTTCAAGCGCGGCTTCGGCATCACGCTCGA
>DQBD01000108.1:0-137 GCA_003526065.1 Gammaproteobacteria bacterium
CGCGCCGGCCGGTCGGCACGAACACGTAGTCCGGCGCGATGCAGGCCTGGCCGCCGTTGAGCAGCTTGCCCTGGGCGATGCGCCCGGCGGCCACGTCGAGCGGGTAGTCGTCGCTGATGATGGTCGGCGACTTGCCG
>DQBD01000108.1:399-644 GCA_003526065.1 Gammaproteobacteria bacterium
TCCAGCGTCACCGGCGTCAGGTGCTCGCTGGCGGCGCGCATGACGATGCGCCCGACCTGCGTGGAACCGGTGAAGATCAGGTGATCGAACGGCAGCGCGGAGAAATGCGCCGCCACCTCGGCACCGCCGTTGACCACCGCCACCTCGTCCGGCGTGAAGGCCTGGCTGACGATGGCCGTCACCACCTCGGCCGTGCGCGGGCAGAACTCGGAGGTCTTGATCAGCGCCCGGTTGCCGGCGGCGAT
>DQBD01000108.1:857-9210 GCA_003526065.1 Gammaproteobacteria bacterium
GCGCCCGGTTGCCGGCGGCGATGGCGCCGATCAGCGGCGACAGGGTCAGCAGCACCGGCACGTTCCACGGGCCGATGATGCCGATCACCCCGCGTGGCTGGTAATGGATGCGCGCCTTGGCCAGCGGAAACTGCGGGCTCCAGCCGGCACGCCGCGGCCGCATCCATTTGCGCAGGTGCTTGCGCGTGTGGCGGATCTCGCCCAGCAGACCGATCACGTCGGCGAAAAAGGTCTCGTGCCGCGAGCGGTGACCGAAGTCGGCGTCCACGGCATCCAGAATCTGCTGGTGGTGGTCGACCACCGCCTGGCGCAGGCGCTTGAGCGCCGCGATGCGGTGTTCGTAGGAGGTCGGGCCAACCTTCAGAAACGCCGCCCGCTGCGCTTCGAGCAGCGGCAGCAACGGGTTGTCGGCGGCGGCGTCGACGCTGTGCAGGGCCAGGCGGTTGGCGTCGTTCATGGGGTGTGCACTCCTCTCGTCGTTGTGTTGCGGGCCCCGCAAGGCACCGGCGGTGGATTTTTCTTTATACCGCCGTTCGGGCGCGTCAGCCGCGCGCCGCCACCTTGGCCCAGGTGTCGCGCAGCGACACGGTACGGTTCCATACCGGCGCGCCGGGCCGGCTGTCCGGGTCCGGCGCGAAGTACCCCAGCCGCTCGAACTGGCGTGCCTCGCCGCCCTGCGCCAGCGACGGCTCCAGGCGGCAGTCCTGCAGCACCTGCAGCGACTGCGGGTTCAGCAGGCTCAGGTAGTCGTCCTGGCCGGCCGGGTCGGGCACCGAGAACAGCCGGTCGTACAGGCGCACCTCGGCGGTCACGGCGTGGGCGGCGTCGACCCAGTGCAGCGTGCCCTTGACCTTGCGCCCGTCCGGCGCATTGCCGCCACGGGTGGCCGGGTCGTAGCTGCAGATCAGCTGCGTCACCTCGCCGCTGACCGGATCGGTCACCACCTGCTCGCAGCGAATGAAGTAGGCAAAGCGCAGGCGCACTTCGCGGCCGGGTGCCAGGCGGTGGAAGCCCTTGGGCGGGTCGAGCATGAAATCGTCGCGCTCGATGTACAGCTCGCGCCCGAACGGCAGCTGGCGGCTGCCCAGCTCCGGGCGCTGCGGGTGGTTGGGCGCGTCCAGCCATTCCACCTGGCCGGCCGGGTAGTTCTCGATCACCACCTTGAGCGGGCGCAGCACCGCCAGCGCGCGCGGCGCGGACTGCTCCAGCGCCTCGCGCGTGCAGGTCTCCAGCTGCACCAGGTCGATGACGTTCTCCTTGCGCGTCACGCCCACGCGCTCGCAGAAATCGCGGATCGCCGCCGCCGGCACGCCGCGCCGGCGCAGGCCGGACAGCGTCGGCAGGCGCGGGTCGTCCCAGCCGTTGACGTGACGGCCGGTGACCAGCTCGTGCAGGCGGCGCTTGCTCATGACCGTGTACGACAGGTTCAGGCGCGAGAATTCGATCTGCCGCGGGTGGCAGGGCACCGGCAGCTGGTCGAGGATCCAGTCGTACAGGGCGCGGTGGTCCTCGAACTCCAGCGTGCACAGCGAGTGGGTGATGCCCTCCAGCGCGTCCGACACGCAGTGCGCGTAGTCGTACATGGGGTAGACGCACCAGGCGTTGCCGGTGATCGGATGCGGTGCGTGCTTGATGCGGTACAGCACCGGGTCGCGCAGGTTGAGGTTGGGCGAGGCCATGTCGATCCTGGCGCGCAGCACGTGGGCGCCATCCGCAAACTCGCCGGCCCGCATGCGGGTGAACAGGTCCAGGTTCTCGTCCGCGGTGCGCGTGCGGTACGGGCTGTCACGGCCCGGCTCGGTCAGGGTGCCGCGGTAGGCGCGCGTGTCCTCGGCGCTCAGGCTGCACACGTAGGCCTTGCCGGTGCGGATCAGATGGCAGGCGAAGTCGTACAGCTGTTCGAAGTAGTCCGAGGCGTGGAAGCGCCGGTCTCCCCAGTCGAACCCCAGCCAGCGCACGTCGCGCTCGATGGCCTGCACGAACTCGACCTCTTCCTTGGCCGGGTTGGTATCGTCGAAACGCAGGTGGCAGACACCACCGAAATCGCGCGCCAGGCCGAAGTTCAGGCAGATCGACTTGGCGTGCCCGATGTGCAGGTAGCCGTTCGGCTCCGGCGGAAAGCGGGTCACCACCGCGCGGTGTTTGCCGGCGGCCAGGTCCTGCTCGACGATCTGGCGGATGAAGTTGCTGGACGGCGGACGGTCGGCGGCGTTCATTGGGACACGACAGGGCGGATACGGGATTGGCGCCTATTGTAGGGAAGCCGGCCGGCGGCCGGACCGCTACGCTATGCGTTTCCTGCAAACACGTCGACGGAGGAACGCAGTGAGCGACAGGAACGACGGACTGGTGGCGGCCTATCTGCTCGATGGCCACGGCGGCGGACAGCGCCTGGGCTGGGACGAGATCGCCCACTGGGAGCCGGACGACGGCGTGCTGTGGGTGCATCTGGACCGCTCCGCCGAGACCAGCCAGCGGTGGCTGCGCGAGGACAGCGGGCTCGACGAACTGGTGGTGCAGGCACTGCTGGCCGAGGAGACGCGTCCGCGCTGCGCGCCGGTCGACAACGGCGTGATGCTGTTCCTGCGCGGCGTCAACCTGAATCCGGGCTCGGACCCCGAAGACATGGTGTCGATCCGCCTGCACATGCACGAACGTCGCATCGTCAGCGTGCGCCTGCGCCGGCTGCTGTCGGTGGACGATCTGTGCGCGGCCCTGCAGCAGGGCCGCGGCCCGCGCGACGCGGCCGACTTCGTGACCGATCTGACCGAGCGGCTGACCGATCGCATGGCCGGCGTGATCGGCGACATCGACGACACCGTCGACCGCATTCAGTCGCAGACGCTCGAGGCCGAGGGGCGGCGCCTGCGCGGCGAGCTGACGCGCCTGCGGGCGGAGATCATCGCGCTGCGTCGCTACCTGGCGCCGCAGCGCGATGCCATGGCCCGCCTGGCCCAGGTCAACCTGCCGTGGCTGGCGCCCGCGCACCTGCTGCACCTGCGCGAGCAGGCCGACCGCGTGACCCGTTACGTGGAGGATCTGGACGCCGCCCGCGAGCGCGCCGCCGTGGCCCAGGAAGAACTCGGCAACCGCCTGTCCGAGCAGATGAACGCACGCATGTACGTGCTGTCGATCGTCGCCGGCATCTTCCTGCCGCTGGGTTTCCTGACCGGCCTGCTCGGCATCAATGTCGGCGGCATTCCGCTGGCCGACAGCCCGTCGGGCTTTCTGGAGGTCGTGCTCATCCTGGCCGCCATCACCACCTTCGAGATTCTTCTGTTCCGCTGGCGCCGCTGGTTCTGAGGCCCGGAGCAGCCGACCCCCGCTTGCCGTTTTCCGCACTGCAAAGTAAGCTGGCCACGCACCTTAAAGAGGCGCCAAATGGTTGTTTAATTAACTGTTGGAAAACGGTTTTTTCATGGCAATCACCAGTCAGGAACCGGTCACGGTCAGCATTGCCCGACGTGTGCGGCCGGGCAAGGAGCAGGCGTACGAATCCTGGGTCCGGCAGATCATCGCCGCGGTGTCCCGTTACCCGGGGCACCTCGGCGTGGCGGTGCTCAGGCCCGTGCCCGGCGGACGGGCCGACTACGTCCTGGTGGACCGTTTCGACAGCCTGCAACACCAGCAGGCCTGGGAGCAGTCCGCCGAGCGGGCCGGTTTTCTGCAACGCCTGGCGGATCTCACCGAAGGCGAGGAACGCATACAGAAGGTATCCGGCCTCGAATTCTGGTTTTCGCTGCCGGAGGTGCCGGCCGAGGCCGTGCCGCGCCGGCACAGGATGACGCTGGTCATCACCCTGGCGGTGTTCGTCCTGGGCATGACCCTGAACGGGCTGTTCGGTGACGTGCTGGCGCAGCTGCCGCTGGTGGCGCGCGTGGCCGTGCTGTCGATCGTGCAGGTGCTGGTGCTAAGTTACCTGCTCATGCCACGCCTGACGGCGCTGTTCAAACACTGGCTGTACGACACCCCCTAGAAGGCACCGCCATGCCCGACACACCCCTGACCCACCGCCAGCTGGCGGCGCGCCTGGGGCGCGACACCCTTGCCGCCGTGGTGTCGGACTTCTACGACCGGGTGCAGCACGACGTCGACCTGGCGCCGACCTTTGCCCACGTGCGCGACTGGGCGGAAGTCAAGGCGCGCATCACCCACTTCTGGTGGCTCGACCTGGGCGGCGAGCGCTACCGCGACGACGTCTACAACCCGCACACCGTACACCGACACGTCGGCGCCCAACCCGAACAGGTGGCCCCGTGGCTGCGGCTGTTCGAAGCCACCGTGCACGACCACCTGCCCCCGGACCTGGCCGAAATCTGGCTCACCCGTGTGCGGCGCATGGCCGACTGGGTGCGCACGGAACTGCAAGACCCGACCCCACGGCCCGGGCGCGCCGCCGACCTGTCCCGCTGAACGACCCGCCGCGCCTGTCGCTCACTCGTACAGGCGTCTGAAACCGCGCTCGCTGAAACCGTCCAGGCGCCGTTCACCGACCAGGATCACCGGCACCCCCGCCGCCCCCAGGCGGCGGTAGTCGAGCCGACCCTTCACCGTCGTCTCGACGTCGTACTCCTCAAACGCAATGGCGTGGGCCCGGAAGTACCGCCGCGCCCGGTCGCACACCCCGCACCAGCTGGCGGAATACATGACCACCCGGCCCACGCGTGCCGGCGTCGCCGGGCTGCCGCTGCCGACCGGGGGCGGTGGACGCACGGGCACCGGCCGCCCGTCGACACCGGCCGGCGGCCGGTCCGAGAACTGCACGTTGCCGTCGGCATCATGCCAGCGGTACACCTGCGCCCGGGCGCCATTGGCCACGCAGACCGTCAGCACCGCTCCGGCAAGAGCGGTCATTACCCATCGCCGCATTTGCCCCCTGCGACGCGCGTGCCCACCCGGCATGGCGCCCACCCTCGGCGGCGCTACAGCTGCCGTGGCAGCGGCTGGGGGTAGAGTTCGTCGAGGCCAATCGAGCGCCCCTGCCCCACCATCATCCGGGCGTGCCGGCGCGACAGCTGACGCGGCTCGGATACGCCGCACGAGTGGGCGATCATGGCCACTTCCTTTTCCATGTTGGTCACGAAATGCGCCACCCGCTGGGCCTTGTCCGCCGGCACCAGGCCACGCTGCAGGCGCGGATCGTGGGTGGTGACGCCGGTCGGGCAGGTGTTCTTGTTGCATTGCATGGCCTGGATGCAGCCAAGCGCGAACATGAAGCCCCGCGCCGAGTTGACGAAGTCGGCACCAACCGCCAAGGCCCAGGCGACGCCACGGGGGTTGATGAGCTTGCCCGACGCAACCACCTTGATCCTGTCACGCAAATCCCAGGCCACCAGCCGGTCCACCACACCGGGCAGGCTTTCGGACAGCAGCATGCCGACGCCATCCATCAACGGCATGGGTGCCGCGCCGCTGCCGCCCTCGGCGCTGTCCACGGTGATGAAGTCCGGCGCCGACTCGACGCCACGCCGACGCACTTCGGCGCACAGATCGTCCAGCCAGTCGAGGCTGCCGATCACCGTCTTGAACCCGACCGGCTTGCCCGTCAGTTCGCGGATGCGGGCGATCTGATCCAGCAGATCGTCCAGGTCGTCGATGTCCGGGTGCCGGTTGGGCGAAATCGAATCCTCCCCTTCGGGAATGCCGCGAATGGCGGCAATCTCGGCCGTCACCTTGGCTGCCGGCAGGATGCCGCCCTTGCCCGGCTTGGCGCCCTGACTGAGCTTGATCTCGAACATCTTGACCTGCTCGAGCGCCGCCAGTTCGCGCAGGCGTGTCTCGGACAGGCCGCCGTCGGCCTCGCGCACGCCGTACTTGGCGGTACCGATCTGGAACACCACGTCGCATCCGCCGCTCAGATGCGCCGGCGCCAGCCCGCCCTCACCGGTGTTCAGCCAGCAGCCGGCGCGCGCGGCGCCCATGGACAGCGCCAGCACCGCCGGCTGCGACAGGGCGCCGTAGCTCATGGCCGACACGTTGAGGATGGCGCGCGTGGTGTACGGCTGGCGGCAGAACGGGCCCAGCGTGACCGGCTTGGCCGGCTGGGCTTCCTGATCCAGCGGCGCGAACAGGCTGCTGGCGAAGATGATCGCGCCCGGCCGGTGGATGTCCTGCGTGGACCCGAACGCCACGGTGTTGTCGATGTTCTTCGCCGCGCGGTACACCCAGCTGCGCTGGGCGCGGTTGAACGGCAGCTCCTCGCGATCCATGGCGAAGAAGTACTGGCGGAAGAACTCGCCCAACCGCTCGAAGGCATAGCGAAAACGACCGATCAACGGAAAATTGCGCCGCACCGTGTGTCGCGTCTGCACGCGGTCGGAGACGTACATGACCAGCGCGGTCAGCACCAGCGCGCCGAGCGCAAAAACGAACAGCGCCGCCAGAATTTCCAGCACGGCCACTAGCCAGCGGGAAAAATTCTCAGGCAGGATCGGCATCGTCTGGACCTCCTGGAAAACAGCACGCGATGACCGGCATCGACCCCATTATCGGCCGCGCCCGCCGTCTGCTGACAGAAAGTCGTCGCACGGTGGTGTTCAGCGGCGCCGGCATCAGCACCGAGTCCGGCATCCCGGACTTTCGCAGCCCCGGCGGACTGTGGAGCCGTCTGCGGCCCATCGACTTCCAGGAGTTCCTGGCCTCGGAGGCCGCCCGGCGTGAGGCGTGGCGACGCAAGTTCGAACTCGATGACGCCATCGGTGCAGTGCAGCCCAACGCCGGGCACCGTGCCGTGGCACGGCTGGTGGCGGCCGGACGTGTCAGCCACGTCCTCACCCAGAACATCGACGGGCTGCACCGGGCCAGCGGCGTGCCGGCCGACCGCATCGTCGAGCTGCACGGCAACGGCACCTACGCCGCCTGCCTGGCCTGCCACAAACGCTACGCGCTGGCCGACATCCGTGTCCGCTTCGAAGCCGATGGCGCGGCGCCGGTGTGCGCGTGCGGCGGCTACATCAAGTCGGCCACGGTGTCCTTCGGTCAGCCGATGCCGCTGCACGCCATGCGCGTGGCCGAAGCCGCCACGCTGGCCTGTGACCTGTTCGTGGTGATCGGTTCGTCGCTGCAGGTCTACCCGGCCGCCAGCCTGCCGGAACTGGCGCGCCGCAACGGCGCCCGCCTGCTGATCATCAACCGCGAACCGACACCGCTCGACGCCATCGCCAACCTGGTGCTGCACGCCGAAAGCGGTCCCACACTGGCAGCGCTGGTCGCCGATGGCTGAGTCGCACCCCGAGCCGGCCCGCCTGCGTCTGGGCGTCAGCGCCTGCCTGGTCGGCGAGGCGGTGCGTTACGACGGGAGCCACAAACGCGACGGCTTCGTCGCCGACCTGCTGGCGCAGCATTTCGACCTGGTGCCGGTATGCCCGGAGGTGGCCATCGGCCTGGGCGTGCCGCGGGCGCCGATCCGGCTGGTACACACCGACCGCGGCGTGCGGGTGCGCGGCGTGCGTGATCCGGACCTGGACGTCACCGACGCACTCGATGACGTGGCCGCGCAGCAGGCCACGCACGCCGCCGCGCTGTGCGGCTTCGTGCTGAAGAAGAACTCTCCCAGTTGCGGCATGGAGCGGGTCAAGACCTACACCGAGACCGGCATGCCACACGGCCGTGCCAGCGGCGCCTTTGCCGCCGGCCTGATGGCGCGGGTGCCGCTGCTGCCGGTAGAGGAGGAAGGTCGTCTGAACGACCCGGCGCTGCGCGAGAACTTCATCGAGCGCGTGTTCGCCTACAGCCGCTGGCAGGCATTGACCGCCGGCCCGGTCAGCGGCGCCGCGCTGGTCGACTTCCACGCGCGGCACAAGTACCAGCTGCTGGCGCACAACCAGGCCGCCTACCGGCGTCTGGGCCGACTGGTGGCCGACGTCGGGCGTCAGGCCTCGACCGAGTTGCTGCACCAGTACGGACAGGCATTCATGGCCGCCCTGGCACGCCACGCCTCCGTCGGCAGTCACACCAACGTGCTCCAGCACCTGGCCGGTTACGTCAAAAACCGGCTCGACGACACCGACCGGGCCGAACTGCACCAGGCCATCGAGGACTACCGGCTGCACCGCACGCCGCTGCTGGTGCCGGTGACCCTGCTGCGACACCACCTGCGCCGCCATCCGAGCCCGTGGGCGGTACGCCAGACCTACCTGGCCCCCGACCCGGGCGAGCAGTTGCTGCGCAATCACGCCTGAACCACCGGCGCACCGGCCGCGCGAAACCGGGACCCGGACGCCGGCCAGGACCGCAGGCGGCCCGTCCGCAGGGCCATCACCGCATCGTTGACGCAAACGCCGAGGACCTGCGCCCGTGGCCCGCCATGCGCGCGCTTTCGCCGCTGGCGGCGCCGGCGCCAACTCAGTATTTC
>DQBD01000172.1 GCA_003526065.1 Gammaproteobacteria bacterium
AAGCCCATGTCGAGCATGCGGTCGGCTTCGTCGATGATCAGGGTTTCAACACCGGTGAGCAGCAGCTTGCCGCGCTCGAACTGGTCCATCAGGCGCCCGGGCGTAGCAATCAGCACATCCACGCCGGCCATCAGGAGCCGGTCCTGATCCTTGAAGCTGACCCCGCCGATGAGCAGGGCCATCGAAAGTTTATTGTATTTTCCGTACTTTTCGAAATTTTCCGCAACTTGTGCGGCCAGTTCCCGCGTCGGAGCGAGGATCAGACAGCGCGGCATGCGCGCCCGGGCGCGCCCGCGCGCCAGCCGGTGGATCATCGGCAGGACGAAGGCTGCGGTCTTGCCCGTGCCCGTCTGGGCGATACCGGTGACATCGCCGCCGAGAATGACGTGGGGGATGGCCTGCGCCTGGATCGGCGTCGGCGTTTCATAGCCCGCCTCTTTGACGGCTTTCAGGACATTCGGGCCAAGGCCGAGTTCGTCAAAGGTCATGCAAGCTCAAGTGTTCGCTCAGATTTCGGGGAATCGCCCCCCGACGATTTGGCGCCTTCATGCGCTTTTGCACTTGCGAAGTCAAATCATGAGTACAGTGTAAGTTGCCGCTGCACCGCAAAATCGCGTATAAGGAGAATAAAATATAAGGAGGTTGTGATGCGGACGACGGTGGAGATTGACGACAGGGTTATGGATGCGCTGCGCGCCGAAACCGGCCTGAAGACCAAGAAGGAAACGGTCGATTGTGCCCTTCGGTTCCTCCTGGACAAGCTCAAACATGGTGATGTGGTTGTGCCGCGCGCGACGCCGCGTTCCGGACGGATCGTCAGTCTGAGCCCACAAGACGCCAGCGCCCTGCGCCACGCCATGGAAACGCCCCAGACCGATGCGATGTCAGCCCGCCTTGTGGCCTGGCGCTGATTGAAGGGACCGCATCGTAAGAAGCCCGCCAAGTGATTGGCGGGCTTCGTCATGTTTGTCTGATCCCGTATCGGGCTCACGCCCTCACATGGATCGCGCTCAAGGCTGCGTGGTGTTTTCGACTGCCGGCCCTCATCCTTCGTCTCGGCTCGGGATGAGGGCTATTGCGTCAGCCCAGGTTCTCGTTCGCAAAATCCCAGTTCACCAGATTGTCCAGGAAGTGGTCGATATAGCCGGGACGGTCGTTCTGATAGTCGAGATAATAGGCGTGCTCCCAGACATCCATGGTGAGCAGCGGCGTGGCGTCGGCATCCTCCACCGGGGTGTGCGCGTTCAGCGTATTGGTCACGTGCAGCTTGCCGCCGGCCGAGACCAGCCAGGCCCAGCCCGAGCCGAACTGGGTCGCGCCCTTGTCCTTGAAGGCCTTCTTGAACTCCTCATAGGAGCCGAAGTCGCGATTGATCAGCTCGGCCACCTTGCCGGTCGGCGCACCGCCGCCGCCGGGTTTCATGGAATGCCAGTAGAAGGTGTGGTTCCAGACCTGGGCGGCATTGTTGAAAATACCTGATTTCGAAGAATCACCCGACACGGCGGTGATCACCTCCTCAAGCGACTTGCCGTCCAGATCGGTTCCCTCGATCGCGGCATTGAGTTTGGTCACATAGCCCTGATGGTGCTTGCCATAGTGAAAATTCAATGTGTTTTCAGAGATGTGTGGCTCAAGGGCTGACTTCTCATAGGGCAGGGGGGGTAGCTCGAACGCCATTATTGTTACTCCTCGCTTGAGTTTAACTTTCAGGAAGAACTCCTTCAGGCCATATGGGATGCATGCTTTCTCCTGCCAGTCCACCGAGCCAGGAAGATTGGAACCGGATTGACGCACGTGTTGCGCGCACCGATGAAGATCGTTGGTTGTCCTCGCGTTATGCGCCGCGCCACGAGCGCCGGGCGCTGGTGGCGCTGTATGCGCTGAATGTGGAACTGGCGCGCGTGCGCCTGGCCGTGAGTGAGCCGACGCTGGGCGCCATCCGCTTCCAGTGGTGGCGCGAGGCGCTTGAAGAGATCGAGGCCGGCAGCCCGGTGCGCAAGCACGATGTCGTCCAGGCGCTGGCGGCCTGTGTGCAGCAGGGGGCCTATTCGGTGAAGGCGCTGATGCGTCTGGTCGATGGGCATGAGACCGCCTTCGAGGCCGATGACCGTGCGCTGGAGCCGGAAGCCACCTTGATGGCGCTGGCCGCCTGTCAGTTTGCCAGCACCCATGGCTGGGGCAAGCATATCCAGACACTCGCGCCGGCCTATGCCGCCACACGGCGCGGCGACAGCCGGGCCTATGGCCCGATCATGCCGCGTGTGCCCTCGGCAATTCGTCCCGCACTCGCCCATGCGCGCCTGCGCGGGCTCTACAGCCAAGGCAAGGTGCCCGGCCGGCTGACCCGCCGCTGGGTCGTCCTGCGCGCGATGATGACGGGCCGGGTCTAGCTTCTAATATCGCTGCCCCCTATTCGCTGTCCGGCACCGCGTGGCGGTAGGCAAAGGGCAGGTCGCCATTGTCGAGGCCGAGATAGCGGTCGCGCAGGCGGGTCTGGCGGCTTTCCAGGGATTGCTCTTCGCCATCAATGAAGATGTGCGTCGGTGCGCTCATCACCTCCAGCGGATCGCCGTCCCAGACCACCAGATCGGCGGTCGCGCCGGGGGCGATGGAGCCGAGCCCTTCCAGCCCGAAGATCGCCGCGGGCGCCACCGTGATCGCGGCCAGGGCGTCGTCATGGGAGACGCCATTGCCCACCGCGTTGCCGGCGCTCTGCAGCACCAGGCGGGCCTGGTGGCCATCATCGCCGAGATGGGCGAAGGCGGTGATCACCCCGGCCTCGATGAGGCGCGCGGCGTTTTCCTGCGTGGCGCCGAGCTGTTCGAAGCTCGCCGGCAGGTTCTGGAACGGGTCGATGATCACGGGGATCTTCGCTTCGGCCAGTTCCTCGGCCACCATCCAGGCTTCGTCCGCGCCGAGGATCGCCAGGTTGAGTTCCGGCGTCTCGCCGGCAAAGGCGATGAGGCGGGTGATGTCACTGGCGCGGTGAGCCTCGACGAGGATCAGCTGCTGGCCGCGCGCGGCCTGGCCGAAAGCCTGGGCGTCGACCCGCGAAAGCGCATCGCCGTCATTATGGGCTAGGTAGCGGGCCGGGAAGGTGCGCGCATCCGACAGCGCCGCGCGCAGCCGGGTCCAGGCCGCCGAGCGCGAGCCGCCGGCGATGCGGGCCCCGGCCTCGCCCATGCGGATGAAGACGAAGGCATTGTCGTCAAGGATGGAGTCCGGCGCGCCGCTGGTGTCGGCGACAAGGCCATTGCCGGCAAACATGTCGCTGCCCGTGCCGGGCGCCACGACAATGCGCGTAACACCTTCGAGTCGGGTGACCGGAATGGTCGAGGCCGCCGGGTTGAAGCTGTCGGCAGCCCGCAGCGCGACCGAATAGTCCGAGTCACCGGCCGAGACGTCATTGGTGGAGCTCTCCGCGCCCACCTCGACAAGGCCGGTGCGCGAGAAGGGCGAGATGATGCCGGGCGTGACCCAGCCACCGCCGGCGTTCACCACAGTGGCGCCGGATGGCAGGGAGGATGCGCCGGTGCGGATCTCGGCGATCTCACCGTCGACCATGATGATGGTGGCGTTCTCCACAGTGCCCTGGGCCGTGCCGGTCCAGGCCTTGGCGTTGGTGATGGCCACGGTCTGGGCGAGAGCCGCGCCGGCGGTCAAAAGGAGCGCGGCGGAGCTGGTCAGGAGTGTCTTGAAGATCATTTCGCATCTCCTTCGCCGGGTTGGCCGATTTCAAAATCCATCACTGGCTGGAGCGCCGGGTCATTGCGGTCGAAGACCACCGCGCCATCCACGAAAACCTGCTCGGCCTGGGTGTAGGTGCTGAACGGATCGCCGTCCCAGATCACGATATCGGCATCCTTGCCGACGGCGATGGAGCCGGTCTGGTCATCGATGCCGAGCGATTTCGCCGGGTTGAGCGAGAGCCAGGTCCAGGCCTCGGCCTTGGAGATGTCGATGCCGACACGGCGGCCGTCCGAGAGCGCCTTGGCGGCTTCCTGGTTCAGGCGCTGGATGCCGATATCACTGTCGGAGTGGACGATGGCGCAGGCGCCAGCATCATGCACCATGGGGATGTTCTCGCGAACGCCGTCATAGGCTTCCATCTTGAAGCCCCACCAGTCAGCCCACATGGACGAGCAGGTGTTCTCCTCGGCGAGCAGATCGGCGATCTTGTAGCTCTCCACCGCATGGTGGAAGGAAGAAACATGGTAGCCGAACTCGTGTGACATATCGATGATCTGGGCCATCTCGTCGGCGCGGTAGCAGTGCATGTGGACGAGGATGTCGCCTTCCAGCACGCCGACCAGGGTTTCCAGTTCGAGATTGCGCGCCGGCGGCTCGCCGCCATTCTCGATATAGTCGTCCAGCTTGCGCTTGTATTCCACTGCCTGGGCCCAGGCGATGCGGTAGCCGGCCATGTTGCCCATGCGGGAATAGGGCGCCCCGCCTGGCCAGCGTCCGCTGCCATAGCCATAGACCCGCTTGGGGTTTTCCCCGCAGGCCATTTTCAGCGAGTAGGGCGCGCCGGGGAATTTCATGTCCTGCACCGTGCGGCCGGGAACATTCTTCAGTGTGACGCCGCGCCCGCCGAACAGGTTGGCCGAACCGGGCAGGATCTGCAGCGAGGTGATGCCGCCAGCCAGGGCGCGGGTGAAGCCGGGATCCTGCGGCCAGATGCCGTGCTCGGACCAGACCTCTGCTGTCACCGGTGCGGAAATCTCGTTGCCGTCACCATGCGCGCTGACCGAGGGGCTCGGATAGACACCCAGATGGGAGTGATTGTCGATAATGCCGGGGGTGACCCATTTGCCGGCCGCATCGATCTGCACCAGCTTGTCGTCATCGCTGGGCACCTCGACCTCGTCGGCAGCACCGAAGGCCGCGATGTTGCCGTCCTGGATCAGTAGCGTGGCGTTCTCGATCAGCCCGCCCTCGCCATCGAGCAGAGTGGCGTTGCGGATCACAACCGGATTGGACTCGATTGGCGTGTAAGTGGAGGGATAAGGATCCTTGTCGATCAGGATCCGGTCTCCGCTTTCATCGCTCGTGGGCGGATCATCGCTGTTTCCGCCACAGGCCGTCAGCGCCAGGCCTGCCAGCGCCGCCACGGCCCAATTCAACTGCTTCATACGCTGTCTCCCAGCTCTTCGATGTTTTCGACCTAGACCATGCCGGCGGGAAGGGAAATGATTTCCGGGCAACAGGTTGGCAGGAAACGAAGTCAGCGCGGACAGGCCTGTGCTGCGGTATTGTCTGCCTCCAGAAGCGGCAGCAGGTCATAGGGAATGTCGGTGGCCAGCATCACGAGGCCGCCTTCGATCAGCGCCTCGAATTCGGACACATCGCCATCGGCGATCCACTGGTCGTCAAGGCGGTCGCCGGGCCGGCCGAGCGTGCCGAAGGCCGGCTCGATGCCGACAGACTGGAGGCGGTCGAAGGCGCCGGTGTCGGGATTGGACGTGCCCGTCCAGGCGACCAGGTTGCGAGGATCGATACCCATCCCGTCCAGCTCGGCGACATCGCCGGTGCTGCGCGCCGAGGCCGTCAGCATCATGTCGGGCGCGTGCTCGGCGACCTGGGCGACATCGGTGTCGTTATAGGTGATCAGCAGGACATTGCCCTCCGCGCCGGCCGCACGCACAGCCGAGACGATATTGCGGAAACTGGTCGTCGGCTTGCGGTCGAGCTCCAGCACTGCGCCGGTCTCCACCGCCCAGAGCAAGGCGTCGGTCAGGCGCGGGGGATGGAAGCCGGTCAGTGTGCCGGCATTGTCGATGAGGCGGGTGCGGGCAATGTCTTCCCAATCGGTATCGGCCACCGCGCCCTCGCCGGTGGAGGTGCGCCCCAGCATGCGGTCATGCATCAGGAACAGCATGCCGTCGCGACTTTCGGCAACGTCGATCTCGAAGACCTGAACGCCCTGGTCCCAGCCATATTGCAGGGTTTCGATGGCGTTTTCCGGATAGCCGGGCGCCGGCCCGCCGCGATGGGCGGCCAACACTACGCCGCCGGACTCGCGCACACAGTCGAAGAAGTCGGGCAGGGCGAGCGGTGCGGATGAAGCGGCAGCTCTGAGATGATCGTCCCCGCCAGCAATTACGCAGTCACCGTCCGAGCAGTCTTCCTGAATCTTTTCTATGATGTCGGACAGGTGAGCGTCCTGTTCGGTCTCCCGCCCGCTATCACAGCCGGAAACGCAAACAAGGCATACAGCAGACGCAGCCAGACCGAAAATGTATCTGAGGTATAGATTCATGGTATCTCCCTGACCTTGCCCGTTCCTTCGGAGGGGGGCATACATCTTTTCTGTAGCAGTTATTCGACGTCACAAGACGCAACTACAGTCGGGAGGAAATCTTGCAAGGTATCATGCAGAACTGGCCGCTGACGGTCGACAAGGTCCTGGAGCATGCGGCCCAGAACCATTTCGATCGCGAGATTGTCACCCGCTCGGTCGAAGGCCCGATTGTGCGCACGACCTATGGCGAGCTGATAGGGCGCGCCAAGCAGGTTTCCGCCGCATTGCTCGATCTCGGCATCGGCATGGGCGACCGGGTCGCGACGCTGGCCTGGAACTCGGCGCTCCACATGGAGTGCTGGTACGGCGCAATGGGCATCGGCGCGGTGCTGCACACGGTGAACCCGCGCCTGCACCCGGACCAGATCGCCTGGATCGCCAATCATGCCGAAGACCGTATCCTGATCCTGGATACGAGTTTCGTGCCCCTGATCGAGGCGGCGAAGGACAAGTTCGAGACGATCGAGAAATTCGTCATCCTGACCGATCCGGAGAATATGCCCGAGACCAGTTTCGAGGCCGTCAGCTATGAGCTGTGGATCGACGGGCACCGCCAGGACACGGCGTGGGGCGGGTTTGACGAGAACACCGCCTGTGGCCTGTGCTACACGTCCGGCACGACGGGTAATCCCAAGGGTGTGCTCTACTCCCACCGCACAAATGTGCTGCACACGCTGATCACGCTTGCGCCCGATGTGATGGGCATCGGCGCGAGGGATGTCGTGCTGCCGGTCGTGCCGATGTTCCACGCCAATGCCTGGGGGCTGGCCTTCTCCTGCCCGGCAGTGGGCGCGAAGATGGTGATGCCCGGCGCGCAGATGGACGGGGCCTCGATCTACCAGCTCCTGAGCGAGGAGAAGGTGACGGTCACCGCGGCGGTGCCGACCGTCTGGCTGATGCTGCTGAACTATCTGCAGGAGAACAAGCTCGACCTGCCGCACCTCAACAAGGTGATCATTGGCGGGTCGGCCGTGCCCGAGCGCATCCTGCGCACCTTCGAGGTCGATTATGGCGTGGATGTGGTCCACGCCTGGGGCATGACCGAGACCAGCCCGCTCGGCACCCTGGGCGCGCTGCTGCCAAAGGATGCCGATGCCGATATAGACACCCGCATCACCCAGAAGCTGAAGCAGGGCCGTCCGCCCTTCGGCGTGGAGCTGAAGGTGGTCGATGATGAGGGCAACACACTGCCGCGCGATGCCAAGACCTCCGGCCGGCTGATGATCCGCGGCGCGGCCATCGCGTCGGGTTATTTCAAGGGTGACGGAGGGGACGTGCTTGATGACGAGGGCTTCTTCGACACTGGCGATGTCGCCAATCTCTGCCCCTGGGGCACCATGCAGATCACCGACCGGGCCAAGGATGTGATCAAGTCCGGCGGCGAGTGGATCTCTTCCATCGACCTGGAAAACATCGCGGTCGGCCATCCCAAGGTCGCCAATGCCGCCGCCATCGGGATTTATCACCCCAAATGGGACGAGCGTCCGCTGCTGGTGGTCCAGCCCGCCCCGGGCGAGACCCCGACCAAGGAGGAAATCCTTGCGCAGCTCGAGGGCAAGATCGCCAAATGGTGGACGCCCGACGATGTCGCCTTCGTGGACGAAATCCCCCTCGGCGCCACCGGCAAGATCAACAAGATGAAGCTGCGGGACATGTTCAAGGATTATACACTGCCAACGGCTTGAGGGGCGCGATTGGAGCAAGTCTGGACCTCCGGTGACTGGACACTTGCCGTCCGCCCGGACATGGGCGGAGCGCTGACGGCCTGTCGCTATCGCGGCAGGAATGTTCTGCGTCCTGCATTGGAGGGTGGCGGCGTGCTGGGGGCTTCGGCCTTTCCCATGGTGCCCTTTGTCGGACGTATCGATCAGGGCCGTTTTGAGTATGACGGGGCGGCCTTCGCCGTAGCACCCAATTTCCCGCCCGAGCCGCACGCCATTCACGGACATGGCTGGCAGTCGGCCTGGCGCCATGCTGTCATTCATGATGCGCTGAGGCTGGATCTGAAGGGCGCCGACTCGCGCTGGCCCTGGCCGATTGAGGCGAGCCAGACCTTCGTGCCCGACAGCAATCTCCTGCTCTATGAGCTGCGCCTGACCAATCTGGGCGCCACCGCCATGCCGGCGGGGCTTGGCTGGCACCCTTATTTCGAGGCCGACGGCGCCAGCGTGATGGCGAATGTTTCAGCCGCCTGGGCGGGCGCACGCGCGCATGATTGCGTGCCGCTTGAGGGTGTGGACCGCCTGTCCGAGCCAGTGCCGGTCAGCGGTCTCGATGTCGACCGCTGCTTCGAGTGGCCCGGCGGGCAGGCCGCCATTCGCCTCGGCAACGGGCTTTCCATCGAGATGGAGGCCGGACCCTTCGCGCGCCGGCTGACGCTCTATCATCCGGCGGGGGCGAAGTTTCTCTGCGTCGAACCGGTCACCCAGGCGCCCGATGCGGTGAACATGTCCGATCCCGCCGCAGCCGGGCTGCAGCGGCTCGAACCGGGCAGGACGCTGGTGCTGACGGCCTTATTGCGGGTCCGGGGGGTATGAAACAGTTGCCTCGGCTTCGGCCAGCGCGCGGTCGAGCTTTTCCATGAAATCGCCGACCCGGCGGGCATTGGCGCCAAGATCCGACAGGCCGACGCGGGACATGGAGCGCATGTCGATTTCCGTGCCGCCGGCTTCGAGCGGGCGCACCCGGAAGGCGATATCGTCCTTGAAGCCATACCAGGTGGTCGTGGCGGTCACCTCGATGCGACCGGCCTCGTGATTGGCGCCGATAAACTCCCAGCCCTGCTTGTAGGCGAGATCGGCGACCAGTTCGAAGGTGGTATCACGGTCCAGCATGGTGGTGGCGGTGTGCATCGGCGGATAGGGCTTTTCCTCGCGGTCGTCGCCGCCGGCGGCCGGGTCCCATTCAAAGTCGCGCTGGACCTGCTCGACCGTCTTGCCGTTGAAGCCCGGCCAGCGTTCCTGTGCCCCGGCAGGCAGGGTCACGGTGGGGTAAAGCTCATAGGCATTCAGGCCACAGTTGCCGCGTTCGGCATCGGAGACCTCGCCATCGCCGTTCCTGTCGCATTGGAACAGCTCGCGCTTGGTCTGGAGGTTGGACGAGAAGGGCACCGGGTCCTGCCAGTCGGTGGAGGCCTCGTGCAGGGGCGGCAGGGCGAGCGCCGTCAGCTGGAAGCCGAACCAGCGCCCGCCAACCATGAAGAGGATCAGGATTGCCCCGAGGCACAGCATCACAGGGCGTACACGCGGGTTCCTGATCAGGGCGGCGATAAGGCCGACGACGCAGAGTACCGCGCCGATGATCAGCACGAAACGCCCGAGCCCGGCATTCACATTGCCCTGCATCTGGCCGAGGCCGAACTGCCAGCTCCACAGGCCATAGCGAGACCCCAGCGCGGCGGCGGCGAACCAGACCACACAGAACAGTGACCAGGCCAGTGCCAGGCCGGCCAGCTTGCCGCGCCAGCCCGAGGATTGAATTGCCGATGCCATCGCGAATGCCCTCCGTTCGCACTATAGCGCATCTAACCGCGCCCGGCTGTCCCGGCAACGGGACTCACCTCACGCCACACGACACGGAAGATCATATTCCCGTGTAGGCGGGCGGATCTGGACTGCGCATGCGAAGGTTCAGGCGAATTCGATCATGATCTCGTCGGCCGCCACGCTGTCGCCGGCCCCGACATTGACCGCCTTGACCGTGCCATCGGCTTCGGCGCGGATGATGTTCTGCATCTTCATGGCCTCGACCACACACACCGCCTCGCCTTCCTTGACGTCCTGGCCGGGTGTGACATCGACGCTGACCACCAGGCCCGGCATGGGCGAGATGATGAGCTTCGACATGTCCGGCTTTTCCTTTTCCGGCAGGCGCTCGTGGAACTTGGCCATGGTTGGGGTGCAGACCAGGGCGCGCACGCGCACGCCGCGATGGGACAGCTCATAGCCCTCGGTACGGTCAGCGACCTTCACCGCTAAGGGCTCGCCATCCAGCGCGCCCTCGACCAGGTGCGCGCCGGGCATCCAGTCCGATACAAGCATGTGTTTCGAGCCGCCATTGATGGTGATCGTCGCTTCGCCCAGGCCCTGTTCGAGATGGATGGGGTGGTACTCATCGCCGAGAATGACCACCCAGTCCTGGCGCGGCGGGGTGGGCGCGGTCAGCCGGCCGGAAATCATGCTCGCACGCTCTGTAAACACGCCATGCAGGAAGGCGGCGGTGCAGATCAGGGCGGTGCGCTGGAAATCGGTCGCCGGCGTGCCGTGGAAGCCATCGGGGAACTCGTCCTTGATATAGGCGGTGGTGATGTCGCCGGAGCGGAAGCGCTTTTCGTCCATCACCGCGGCGCAGAAGGAGATATTGTCCCGGATGCCCTCGATGTGGAAGCGATCGAGTGCGGCGGCCTGGGTGTCAAGCGCCTCGTCGCGGGTGGCAGCATGGGTCACCAGTTTCGCGATCATCGGATCGTAGAACATGGATATCTCGTCGCCCTCGCGCACGCCGGAATCGACCCGCACCGTGCCCTTGCCCAGCGGGCCTTCAGGGGTGGGGTGGAAACGCTTCAGACGGCCGATGGAGGGCAGGAAGTTGCGATAGGGATCCTCGGCATAGACGCGCGATTCGATCGCCCAGCCATTGATCTTCAGATCCTTCTGCTTGAGCGCCAGCTTCTCGCCGGCGGCCACGCGCAGCATCTGCTCGACCAGGTCGACGCCCGTGATCATCTCGGTGACCGGGTGCTCGACCTGCACACGGGTGTTGACCTCGAGCATGTAGAAGTTCTGGTCCTCGTCCATGAGGAACTCGACGGTGGCGGCGCCGGCGTACTCGGCGCTCCTGACGAGCTTGGCCGCGTTCTCGGCGACGCCCTGGATCTTCTTGCGCTCGATGCCCGGGCCGGGGGCCTCTTCGATGATCTTCTGGTGGCGTCGCTGCATGGAGCAGTCGCGCTCCCAGAGGTGGACGGCGTGGCCGTGCTTGTCGCATAGGACCTGGACCTCGACGTGGCGGGCGCGCTCGAGGAACTTCTCGATGAAGACGGCGCCGTTGCCGAAGGCGGCCTGGGCCTCCTGCTTGGCCTTTTTGATGTTGGTGCGGAGGGTGGCCTCGTTGTGGCAGACGCGCATGCCGCGCCCGCCG
>DQBD01000100.1 GCA_003526065.1 Gammaproteobacteria bacterium
GCTCTTCCGATATCGGCGCTGGCCCGCTCGCTGGCGCTGACGGCCGCCGTGCGGGCCGCGATCACCGCCTCCAGCGTGGCGCGCTCGTGTTGCAGGTAGGCCCGCGCCGTCTCCACCAGGTTCGGCACCAGGTCGTGACGGCGCAGCAACTGCACGTCGATCTGCGCGTAGGCGTTGCGGTACCGGTTGCGCAGCGTCACCAACCGGTTGTAGATGAGAAAGAAACCGACCAGCAGCACCAGCAACACGGTCAGCACGAAACCCAGCAGACGGCCCATGCCCTTGTCCTCCCGAAATGCGCCACACAAACCGGCTCGATGCCGGCCGGTGCCGGGACTGTATCAGGGAGGCCGTGCTCGGTGCGGCCAGGGCGGCAACCGCGGCGCCAGCGCCTCCAGCACGCCTCCTGGACACTGCCTTCAGTGGTGCGCCAGCACCGCCAGCGTCAGCGACCCCATCAGCAACAGCGCGCCGATGGCGCGAACGCGGTACTGGGCGCCGGTCAGCCGCTCGACGCCGGCCATGCCAAGACGCCCCATGCCGTACACCACCGCCAGCACCCACAGGCCGCGCGAGGTCTGAACGATATTGACGATGGTGGCCTTGCCGGCCAGACCGAAGGCGATCATCAGAAACACCATGCCGGCCATCTGCACCGCCGCGTAGCCGCCCAGCGCCCGCCCGAACGGCGCGCCCACCCGCCAGCGGCCGGGCACCAGGGCCAGTGTCAGCGGCGCCGTCAGCAGGGCCGGCATGAGCATGGAATAGACACCGACCTGCAGCACGGTGGCGCCGCGGTGCAGCGCGCTCACCAGCAGCACATCGGTCATGCCGTACAGCAGCGCCGCAGCGGTGACCAGCAGGGCCGAACGCAGGCTGCCGCGCAGCGTGCCGTCGGACAGCAGAAACAGGCTGGCGAAGGCACCGGCGGCGCCCAGGTACACCAGCGGCGCGTAGGTCTCCCCCAGCCACACGGCGGAGAAGCCGGCCACTGCGAACAGTTTCAGTCCCAGCATCGGCACCACGAACGAGGCGTCACCGTGACGCAGCGCCAGGATGAAGAACACCTGCCCGGCCACCACGCACAGGCCGATGCCGATCAGCGTGCCCGGCATGGCGGTGACGATGTCCAGCCCGGCCCACGGCAGCGCCAGGGCGGCGATCAGCGCGCACGCCACCTGACTGAGGATGGAAATCTGGAACGGGTCGCGGCTGTACACCCACAGCCGCTTGGCCAGCGTGAACGAAATGGCGTGCAGCCAGGCAGCCGCCAGCGTCAGCAGCACGTAGCTTGGCATGGTGAGTCCTTGCAGGTGTCGCCGGGGCAGCGAACACGGCTGCACGGGAGACGGTCGGAATACGGGCAGCCGGCCGCCGTGGGCGGGCGGCTGACTGGTCGGTCAGTATAGACGCTGCACGCGGAGGCCCGGCCGTGACGGCCACGGAGCCCTGGGCCGCCTAGTCCTCCAGGTCGCCACCGCCCCAGTCGTCGTCCAGGCCACCCGAACGACCGCCCCGGCGCGGGCGTTCGGGGGGTGGCTCGTCCCAGTCGTCGACGTCCACGTCCCCGGCGTCGTAGTCGGCATCATCGGCCTCGTCGTCTTCCAGCGGGCCGGTCCAGTCCTCCGGCGGCTCGGCCGGTTCCAGCGCCAGCTCATACCAGTCATCAAGCGCGATTTCGTCCAGCGTGCCGTCGACGAACTGCACCTCCACGGTGGCGCTGTCGTCGTCCACCGCCACCACTTCGAAATCCAGCCCCCTGTCGACGTGCTGATACCAGTTGCCGACGATCGGGTCCATTTCCGTGCTCATGAACCACCTCCGTATCAACGTGTGTCAGTCGTTGGAAAGCAATTCAGCTCAGCAAGACATCCAGGTGGGCCCGCACGCTGCGGGCCAGTGCCGGCAGATCGTACCCGCCTTCCAGCACCGACACGATGCGCCCGTCGGCATGCTCGGCCGCCAGCGCGTGCAGCACCCGGGTCGCCCAGGCGTAATCGTCCTCGGTCAGGCACAGCTGTGACATCTCGTCGTCACGGTGACCATCGAAGCCGGCGGAAATGAACAGCATCTGCGGCGCGAAACGTGCCAGCGCCGGCAGCCACGCCTCGTCCACCGCGACCCGGAACGCCTCACCGCCAAGCCCGGCCGGGATCGGCGCGTGCACAACGTTGGGCGCGCGGAAATTCAAGTCCGTGTAGGGATAGAACGGGTGCTGGAAGCTGCTGCAGAACAGCACCTGCTCGCTGTGGTGAAAGATTTCCTCGGTGCCGTTGCCGTGGTGCACGTCGAAATCGACGATCGCCACCCGCTGCACCTGTCCGCTGGCCAACGCGTGCGCCGCTCCCACCGCCACGTTGTTGTAGAAGCAGAAACCCATCGCCCGCCGGCGCTCGGCGTGATGACCGGGCGGACGCACGCCGCAAAAGGCGTTCTGCACCTCGCCCGCCAGTACCAGATCGACCGCCCGCACCGCGGCGCCGGCGGCATGGCGGGCGGCCTCCAGGGTCAGCGGATTCATCGCCGTGTCCGGGTCGACGTGGATCACGCCGTGCTCCGGACTGCGCAGGTCCAACGCATCCAGATACGCGGCATCGTGCACGCGCAGCAGCTGCTCGCGCGTGGCCTGCGGCGCCTCGTAGTGGCGCAGCAACGGGTCCAGGCCGGTGGCGATCAGGTGATCCTCGATGGCAGCCAGGCGGGCAGGCGCTTCCGGGTGCCACGGGCCGGCATCGTGCTCGCGGCACAGGGGATGGCTGATATAGGCGGTATGCATGGGTCTCGCTCAGGCGCGGCGGGCGGTCAGGTCCAGCGTCACCCGCACCAGGGAAGGGTCATCTGGGTCGTCGGCAACACGAAAGCCGAGCTTGCGTACGAGGCCCAGCATGGCGGCATTCTCGCGCAGCACGTCGCCCCAGATCTCGCGGATGCCGCGGCTGGCGGCGTAGTCGATGATCTCGCGCATCAGCAGCGCGCCCAGCCCCTGGCCGGTCATGTGCTCGGGCACCACCACGGCGTACTCGGCGCGCTCGTTGTCCGGATCGGCGGCGATGCGCACCACGCCAAAGATTTCCGTGGTGCCGGGAATGCCGCGCTCGGTCAGGATCAGCGCCATCTCGCGGTCGTAGTCGATCTGCGTCAGGCGCGCCGCCAGCGTGTGGCCGAGCTCCTTCATCGGCACGAAAAAGCGCAGCCGCACCTGTTCCGGCGTCAGGCGCTCGAAGCTGCGCTGCAACGGCGGCTCGTCCTCGGGCAGGATGGGGCGCAGCAGCACGTGGCGCCCGTCGCCGATCACCACCGGCTTTTCCAGCGACTTCGGATACGGCCGGATGGCCAGGCGCGGCACGGACGGGTCGGGCACCGACGCCACGCGCACGCGCGCGTCCACCGCCAGCACGTTGTCCGGGCCGGCCAGCAGCGGGTTGATGTCGAGTTCCGCCAGCTCCGCCACGTCGGCCGCCAGCTGCGCCACCTTGATCAGTGTCTGCGCCACCGCGCCCAGGTTGGCGCCGGGAATGCCACGGTGGCCCTTGAGCAGGTGGTGCACGCGGGTCTGGCGCATCAGGTCGAAGGCCAGGCGCATGTTCAGCGGCGGCAGGCCGAGCGCCGTGTCGTTGAGCACCTCCACCGCCGTGCCGCCCTGGCCGAACAGCACGCAGGGGCCGAACTGCGGGTCGACGGCAATGCCGACGATCAGCTCGTGGCTGCGGCTGCGGTCGAGCATGGGCTCGACCTGAAAGCCGTCGATGTGGGCGTCCGGCCGATTCTTGGTGACCCGCTCGAGCATCAATTCCGCCGCCCGCTGCACCGCCTGCGCGTTGGGCAGGTCCAGCGCCACGCCGCCGACGTCGGTCTTGTGGATGATGTCCGGCGAACGGATCTTGAGCGCCACCGGGGCACCGATCTGCGCCGCCGCCTCGGCCGCCGCCGTGGGCGTGTCGGCATGGTGCGGCTGCACCTGCGGAATGCGGTAGGCGCGCAGCAGCGCCGCCACCTCGTCCGGCGACAGCCACTCGCGCCCGGCCTCCACCGCGCGACGACAGACCGCGCGCGCCGTCTCCGCATCCGGCTCGAACTGTTCCGGCACCGACGGCGGGGTTTCCATCAGCGCCAGCCGGCCACTGCGGTAGCGCTCCAGGTACATGAAGGCCCTGACGGCCTCTTCCGGTGTGCGGCAGGTGCCGATGCGGTGCTCGGCAAACACCTGGCGGCCGGCCCGCGCGACCTGATCCCCCACCCAGCTGGTCACCAGCGTCTTGCCCGGCTGTGCCTTCACCGCCCGCACGACCGCCCGCGCCGCCTCCACCCCGTTGGCCACCGCCACCGGCGCGAAGCCCGCGCGCAGGGCGGCCATGAGCACGTCCTGCAGCAGCATCACCGCCGAGTGGGGCGAGATGCTCAAGGTGCCCGGTGAAGGCGCTGGTGACC
>DQBD01000130.1 GCA_003526065.1 Gammaproteobacteria bacterium
ATGTTGAACGGCACGCCCAGGAAGATGTCCGCGCTGCGCTGGTACAGCTGACACGACAGGCGCCCGTCCGCCACGTAGAACTGGAACATCACGTGGCACGGCGGCAGGCGCATGGCGTCCACCTGCGCCGGGTTCCAGGCGCTGACCAGCAGGCGGCGCGAGTCCGGATCGCGCCGGATGCGCTCGATGACGCCGGCGATCTGGTCGATGTGGCCACCGCTGTAATCCGGCCAGGATCGCCACTGGTAGCCGTAGATGGGCCCCAGTTCGCCGTTGTCGTCGGCCCACTCGTCCCAGATGCTGACACCGTGCTGATGCAGATAGGCGACATTGGTATCGCCGCGCAGGAACCACAGCAGCTCGTGGATGATCGAGCGCACGTGCAGCTTCTTGGTGGTCAGCAGCGGAAATCCGGCGGACAGGTCGTAGCGCGACTGCCAGCCGAACAGGCTCAGTGTGCCGGTACCGGTACGGTCGGCCTTGCGCGTGCCGCGCTCGAGCACGGCGCGCATGAGTTCGAGGTATTGCTGCATGGGGACGGGGCGCAGGAGGCTGAGGCAGGGCGCTAGAATACCGCTCTATGAACGCCCCTTCCGATCCACGCGAGCCGGGCCAGCACGACGTGGCCGTGACTGTGCAGACCCAGTACCTGACCGAGCAGTCGGATCCGCTGCGCGGACGCTACGTGTTTGCCTACACGGTGACCATCACCAACCGCGGCCATCAGCCGGCGCGGCTGGTGGCGCGTCACTGGGTCATCACCAACGCCGAGGAGGCGACACAGGAAGTCCGCGGCCTGGGCGTGGTCGGCCAGCACCCGCACCTGGCGCCCGGCGAATCGTTCACCTACACCAGCGGCACCGTCATCGACACACCCACCGGCTGCATGCACGGCAGCTACCGGATGGTCGGCGACGACGGCGTCGAGTTCACCGCGCCGATCCCGCCGTTTCACCTGGCGGCGCCGCACAGCCTGCACTGAAGTCATCCCGTGGAAATCACCGTCAACGGCACCACCCACCCCCTGTCGGACTCCCTCACCCTGGCGCAGCTGCTGGATCAACTTGGCCTGGCCGGCAAGCGCCTGGCGGTGGAAGTGAACCGCGACATCGTCCCGCGGGGAGAACACGCCAACCACACCCTGCGCGACGGCGACCGGGTGGAGATCATCCACGCCATCGGTGGTGGCTGAGCCGACGGGCCCGGAAGCCCAGGCGAAACCCTGGGCAGCCCCCAGGGGACACAGAACCGGTCGCGGCAGCCGCGACACGGCGGCGAACCGCGACGTTCCACGGATGGAATCGCCCGGAACCCCAGCACACATTCGGCGGCTCGGCCGCCAGGACAGCAAGCCATGACCGCTCTCAACGACGACCCGCTGTGCATCGGCACGCGCACCTTCCACTCGCGCCTGCTGGTGGGCACCGGCAAGTACAAGGATCTGGACGAAACCGCCCGCGCCATCGAGACGAGCGGCGCCGAAATCGTCACCGTCGCGGTGCGGCGCGTGAATATCGGCCAGAATCCGGACGAACCGAATCTGCTCGACGTGGTTCCGCCGGACCGCTACACCATCCTGCCGAACACCGCCGGCTGCCACACCGCCGAGGAAGCGGTACGCACCTGCCGCCTGGCGCGCGAGCTGCTGGACGGGCACAACCTGGTGAAGCTGGAGGTGCTGGCCGAACACAAGACGCTGTACCCGGACGTCACCGAAACCCTGGCGGCGGCGAAGACCCTCATCGACGACGGCTTCGACGTGATGGTCTACACCTCCGATGACCCGATCCTGGCCAAGCGCTTCGAGGACATGGGCTGCGTGGCGGTGATGCCGCTGGCGGCGCCGATCGGCTCCGGCCTCGGCATCCGCAACCCCTACAACCTGCGCCTGATCATCGAACAGGCACGCGTGCCGATCCTGGTCGATGCCGGTGTCGGCACGGCCAGTGACGCGGCGGTGGCCATGGAGCTGGGCTGCGACGGCGTGCTCATGAACACGGCCATCGCCGGCGCCAACGACCCGGTGCTGATGGCCAGCGCCATGCGCAAGGCCATCGAGGCCGGCCGCGAGGCCTACCGCGCCGGGCGCATCCCGCGCAAGGCGTATGCCGCCGCGTCGTCGCCACTGGACGGACTGATTTTTGACTGACACGCAGGCCGAGGTCGCCGCGACGGCGCCGCGGCGCAGCATCCGCAGCTTCGTGGTGCGCGCCGGGCGCATGACGCCGGGCCAGCGCCAGGCGCTCGAACGCCTGTGGCCACAGTACGGCATCGACCTGCCCGAGGCCGGCCCACTGGACCTGGACCTCGCGTTCGGTCGCCGGGCGCCGCGCACGCTGGAAATCGGCTTCGGCATGGGCGACGCGCTGCTGGCGCTGGCCCAGGCACAGCCGCAGCGCGATTTCATCGGCGTGGAGGTCTACCCGCCCGGCATCGGCCGCTTCCTGCTGCGCGTGGAGCAACTGGGGCTGCGCAACGTGCGGGTGATCTGCGCCGACGCCGTGCAGGTACTCGACCGGCACCTGCCGCCGGGCAGCCTGTCGCAGCTGCTGGTGCTGTTTCCCGACCCGTGGCCGAAAAAGCGGCACCACAAGCGGCGCCTGATCAACACGACCTTCCTGGCGCTGGCTGCCCGTGCCCTGGCGCCGGGTGGGCAGCTGCACATCGCCACCGACTGGGCGGACTACGCGCAGGCCATCGGCGAGGCGCTGACCGCCAGCACCGGGTTCAGCGCTGAGACCACGGCCGCCGAGCGGCCGGCGACCAAGTACGAACGCCGCGGCCAGCGTCTGGGCCACGCCATCCACGAATTCGTCTACCGGCGCCGCTGAGCGGCGCGACACGACGAGCCCCGGCGCACCGACTGCGGTGCACCGGGCACCACTCAGTCGAGCAGGTGGCTGACCATGCCGTCGGCCAGCTTCGGCTCGAACCAGGTCGACTTCGGCGGCATCACCTGACCGGCATCGGCCACCGCCATCAGGTCCTCGAGCGAGGTCGGATACAGCGCAAAGCCCACCGCCATCTCGCCGCTGTCGACGCGGCGCTTCAGTTCCCCCAGGCCGCGGATGCCACCGACGAAATCGATGCGCTTGTCGCGCCGCGGATCGGTCACCCCGAGCAGCGGCTCGATCAGGTAGTGATGCAGCAGGCTGACGTCGAGCCGACCGACCGGGTCGTCCGGCACCCGGCCGGGCTTCAGGCGCAGGTGGTACCACTGCCCGGCCAGGTACATGCCGTAGGTGGTGGCGGCGGACGGACGCGCCTCGCCCGGCGCCGGCTGGCAATCGAAATGCTCGACCACGCGCGCCAGGAACGCCTCCGGGTCGAGCCCGTTCAGGTCGGTGAGGACGCGGTTGTAGTCGAGGATCTTCACCTGATCGTGCGGGAAGCTGACCGCCAGGAAATAGCTGGATTCGGCCTCCGGCTGGCCGCCGCGGGCCGCCGCCACGCGCGAGGCGGCGGCACTGCGGTGATGACCGTCGGCGATGTACAGCACGCCCTGGGACTCGACAGCGGCGGTGATGGCGGCGACATCCTCGGCCACGTCGATGACCCACAGCGTGTGCTGCACGCCGTCGGCGGCGGTGCTGTCGGCCGCCGGCTCGCCGGCACACACGCGCGCCAGCACGCTGTCCACCGCCGCATCGGCGCGATGCACCAGAAACACCGGGCCGGTCTGGGCATTGCTGGTGTCGATGTGACGCACGCGGTCGTTTTCCTTGTCCGGGCGCGTGAACTCGTGGCGACGGATGCGGTTCTCGTCATAGGCCCGCACCGAGGCCGCCAGCACCAGGCCGGTCTGCGCACGGCCGTTCATCACCAGCCGGTAGGCGTAATAGCACGGCTGCGCGTCCTGCAGCAGGACGCCCTCGGCGATCAACCGCCGCAGGTTCTCGGCGCCCTTGGCGTACACCGCATCCGAGTACGGATCGGCGTCCACCGGCAGATCGATTTCCGGCCGCGACACATGCAGAAAGCTCAGCGGCCGCCCCTCCACCATGGCCCGCGCCTCGGCCGCATTCATCACGTCATAGGGCGGCGCGATCACCTCGCCGGCACGGCCGGGAGCGGGCCGCAGGCCGCGGAACGGGCGAATCAGGGACATGAGCATTCCTCAACAACGAGAGAAACAAAAAACGCCTGACCCCGGCGCCGGGATCAGGCGTCCAAGGAAACCGGGTTCAGGCGGCCCGCTGCAGGGCGGCGATGCGCTCGTCCAACGGCGGGTGCGACATGAACAGGCGCGACAGGCCGCTGCCGCTGTTGATGCCGAAGGCCGCCAGGGACTCGGGCAGGTGCGACGGCTCGTGGGCCGCCTTCAAGCGCTGCAGGGCGGCGATCATCTTGCCGCGACCGGCCAGGCTGGCGCCGCCGCTGTCGGCGCGGAACTCGCGCTGACGGCTGAACCACATGACGATCACGCTGGCCACGATGCCGAACACCACCTGCGCCACCATGGTGGCGACGAAAAAGCCGACACCGTGACCCTGCTCGTTGCGAAACACGGCGCGATCGATGAACTGGCCGACCAGCCGCGACAGGACGATGACGAAGGTGTTCAGCACCCCCTGGATCAGCGTCAGCGTGACCATGTCGCCGTTGGCGACGTGGCTCACCTCGTGCCCGAGCACCGCCTCGGCCTCGTCGCGCGACATGCTGCGCAGCAGCCCGGTGCTGACCGCCACCAGCGCGTTGTTGCGGCTCATGCCGGTGGCGAAGGCGTTGACGTCCGGCGAATCGTAGACGGCCACCTCGGGCATGCCGATGCCGGCCAGCTCGGCCTGGCGACGCACGGTGTTGACCAGCCAGGTTTCGAGTTCACCGCGCGGCTGCTCGATGACCTGCGCGTTCACCATGCGCTTGGCGGTCCACTTGGACATGGCCAGCGAGATGAATGCTCCGCCCATGCCGAACACGGCCGCGAACACCAGCAGCGGCGCCATGCCGCCCTGTTCCGGTCGAATGCCCAGCAACGGCATGATGATGTTCAGCGCCACGCTCAACACCAGCAGCACCGCCAGATTGGTCAGCACAAACAGCGCAATTCGTTTCATGAAACTCCGGCTCCGGTTACCGCACCTCGCGGCTTTCGCGCTCAAGATAGGGTCGCGCCGAGGCAACTTCAAGTCGCAGACCGCGACAACCGCATGCCAACAGGGAATACCACGCCCCAAGCCCGGCTTTCACGAATGAAAAAATTGAATATTTATATAAAAAACGCGCTTACCGAACGATCGTTTTCTGCGCTTGCAAAAAAATCGGGAGTGCCGAGGCGCTCCCGATCGGAGGTATAAGAGGAGGAGAAACGACGTTCATTGCGAACGTCGAGGCAAATGCTAGACAGCACTCACGCGCTTGTCAACATTTTTTTCTGCGACCGCAAATATTTTGGAGCCACCCTTGCAAGACGTCATCGAATATCTCGACCGCGGCCCGCATCACATCGCCTACCGCCGGCTGTTTGGCCGCACGCCGGGCGTCATGTTCTGCGGCGGCTTCATGTCCGACATGACCGGCAGCAAGGCCACTGCGCTGGCCACCCACTGCGCCGCGCAGCGTCGGGCCTTCGTGCGCTTCGACTATGCCGGCCATGGCGCCTCGGGCGGGCACTTCGAGGACGGCACCATCAGCCAGTGGCGCGACGACGCCCTGACGGCGCTGGACGCGCTCACCGAGGGCCCGCAGGTCGTCGTCGGGTCCTCGATGGGCGGCTGGATCGCTCTGTTGCTGGCCCTGGCCCGCCCCCAGCGCGTACGCGGACTGGTCCTGCTGGCGCCGGCGCCGGACTTCACGCAGACCATCCTCGACCACGAACTGTCGCCCACCGAGCGCGAGCGCCTGCAGCGCGACGGGCGCATCGAACGGCCGTCCGAGTATAGCGAACAGCCCTATGTGATCACCCGGCGGCTGATCGAGGACGGCCAGCGCCACCGGCTGCTCGATGCGCCCATCGCGCTGTCGTGTCCGGTGCGCATCGTGCACGGCATGCGCGACAGCGACGTCGCCTGGCAACAGTCCATCACGCTGATCGAACGCCTGCAGGG
>DQBD01000099.1 GCA_003526065.1 Gammaproteobacteria bacterium
TTGAACAGCGGGCCACCGGAATTGCCCGGATTGATGGCCACGTCGGTCTGGATGAACGGCACGTAGGTATCCTGCGGCAGGGCACGGCCCTTGGCGCTGACGATGCCGGCGGTGACCGAGTGATCAAAACCGAACGGCGAACCGATCGCCAACACCCACTCGCCGACCTTGAGACGCCGCGGGTCGCCGATCGTCACCGTCGGCAGACGGCCGTTCTTCGCTTCCACCTTGAGCAGTGCGATGTCGCTGCGCGCATCCGAGCCCACCAGCTTCGCGGACAGTTCGCTGCGGTCGCTCAGGCGCACGATGATGGCGTCGGCACCGTCCACCACGTGGTGGTTGGTCAGCACATAGCCGTCGGCAGAAATGATGAAGCCGGAACCGAGCGAGGCGTCCGGCAGTGGCGGCTCGGGCTGATCGCCGAAGAAATGGCGAAAGAATTCGTTCAGCGGTGCGGCGTCCGACCCGTCGGGCAATTCGAACGGCAGCTTCGGCAACGCCGCCTGCTCGGCTTCGGCACGCTGCTCGGTACTGATGTTGACGACGGCGGGGCCGTTTCTGACCACCAGTTCACTGAAGTCCGGCAGGCCGGCGGCCGCGGCCTCGCCGCTCCAGGACCACACGATCCAGACGACGGGCAGCACTGCCACCCGCCCAAGGCGTCGGAGCATCATGGCGCCACTTCAACCGGCTGCGCATCGGCCGGCGGCGCGACGACCGTTTCCGAGGATGCCTGTGGAACCGGTGTCAGCGCCTCGACGATCTGGCGCAGCGTCACCACCGGCGCGGCCCCCAGCGCGGTGACGTGCCGGTCTCCAACCTGCGCACCGAAAACCGGCACCGCCTCGATCCGGCTGGCGCCGAGCAGGGCCTTCTCGCCCGGTGCGGTGGCATCGATGAATACCGACACCGTAGCCAGGCCATCGGACACGGTCAGCTGCTCGACCTCCTGCCCGCTTCCCGGCATGCGGCGACGCTGATAGCCATCCACTCGGAATCCGGCCGGCAGCGTACCGATCTGCCACGGCAAGTCGCCGCTGGCCAGCGGGGCCGCCTGCAGGGTGTGCTCGGTCCACTGCCGGTCCACCGGCGCCGGCTCGAAGGCCTGCTCCCAGACCGAGTCCGGCAGCAACGGCAGAATCTCCACGTCGACGAAAAACGCCTGACGCAATACCCGGCCCTGGCCGTCCATGAGACTGGCCTTGAGCAGCAACCCGGTATCGGAATCCGTCCCCAGCAGGTAGCCGAACCGGAACTCGTCCCGCGGCCGCGCTACGGTGAAATCGGCCGGCCGCCCCGCCAGGCGGCCGCTGCCGACCAACGTGAACTCGTAATAGGCAGCCAGCCGCTCCAGACGGCGCGGCAACAGACTGGGAAAGGCCGCCGCCACCAGGGCTTCGTCACGCGTCGGACGCGCGTCGCCGAGCGCCACACGGCAGCGACTGCCGCTGCGTTCGAGCTCCCAATACGCGCCCTGCAGGCTGCGCACCCGATCCTCGCCGGCCTCATGGCCAGCGCGGTGCAGCAATTCCAGGGTCTGGGTGCGCTGGCCCTCGATCTGCACCACATGGCCGCGATAATTGAGCGTACGCGCGGCCTCGAGCATGCGCTGCAGAACAGCCGGCGTGTCCGCCGCACCGGCCGGGGAAATGCCCAGTGCCAGTGCCAGCAGCACCAGGGCACGTTTCATTGCGCGGCGTCGGCGCTGACGCTGCGTACCGGACCGGCAAACGCGTCCTGGCCGGCCAACAGCGCGTTGTCGGCATGTACCGACCAATAGCCGTGCAGGCGGTCAACCGCGCGTTCGGGAGTTTCGCTATACGCCACCGCCGCGGTCGACCTGGCATCCGCACTGGCAAGCTCCGGACCGCTGTCCGCCGCTTGCCACTGCCGAAGCCCAACCACTGTGACCAGTGCCACCGAGGCAGCCAGTGCGCCGCCTACCGCGTAGCGAGACCAACGGGTCAAGCGCGGCGCCGGCGCCACCGCCGGCAGGAAGTAGGTCGGTTCGTCGGCCAACGCACCCCGAACCCCCTCTCGTATGTCCAAACCAGGCTCAACATCGCCGCGCAGCAGGTCGCGCATTCGGTGCATCCGGTGCCACGCGGCAGCCAGAGTCTCGTCACGCGCCACCACTTCCAGCAGGGCATCGGCCTGCTCGGCATCCAGTTCGCCATCCAGCAACGCGGACAAGGCTTGGTGTTGCGGCTCCGTCATTCAGCTCTCCACCGGTTACAGGAACGGTTTGAGTTTGGCGTCCATCGCGCGGCGGGCCCGAAAGATGCGCGAACGCACCGTGCCGATCGGACAATCGAGCACGCGGGCGATGTCGTCGTAGCTAAGACCTTCCATTTCACACAAAGTTAACGCAGTGCGCAGATCTTCCGGCAATTCCGCCAACGCCCGCGCCACCGCCGCCTGCAACTGATCACGGGCGGCGAACGACTCCGGCGTCCCCAAATCCGCGACATGCACGCCCGCCTCCTCCACGTCACCGTCGGTGATGTCGATGTCATCGGTGGGTGGGCGGCGCGATCTTGCCACCAAATGGTTCTTGGCCGCATTCACCGCAATGCGGTACAGCCAGGTATAGAAGGCGCTGTCACCACGGAAGTTCGGCAGTGCCCGATACGCCTTGATGAACGCCTCCTGCACCACGTCCTGCACTTCCGAGCGGTCGGACACCATGCGCCCAACCAGCTTGGCTACCCGCAGCTGGTACTTGCCGACCAGCAGATCGAAGGCACGCTTGTCACCCCGCTGCACACGGCGCACCAACACCAAGTCGGCATCGGCCTGATCGGTCGAATTGTGGGTCGTCATGTCGGCACAACAGACCTGACCGCCGGCACACGGCGGCGGCCATCATGAAGGGCAGGGTAATGCGCGGCGCGGCCGCCGAAGCTGGACATTGGTGCCTCCCTGTCGTCGGCCGCTGCGGCGCGGATTGCGCATTTGTTACAGTTCGCGCCATTTTATCAGTCCGCCACTCAACCCTGCGTCCAGCCCCATGTCAACCAGTCAACAGGTGCTCATCATCGGTGGCGGCGCGGCCGGCCTCAGCCTGGCATTGCGCCTGGCGGACCAGGTGCCCGTCACCATGCTGGCCAAGGGGCCGCTGACCGAGGGCTCCAGTCTGTATGCCCAGGGTGGGGTGGCGGCCGTGCTGGGCGACCAGGACTCGATTGACGCCCATGTCGACGACACGCTGGTGGCCGGCGCCGGGCTGTGCGACCCGGCAGCGGTGCGCTTCACCGTCGAACGCAGCCGCGACGCGATCGCCTGGCTGATCGACCAGGGCGTCGCGTTTACGCGGCTGACCGAACCCGGCGGCAACGGCCCGTTCGACGACTACCACCTCACGCGCGAAGGCGGCCACGGCCAACGACGCATCATCCACGCCGCCGACTCCACCGGCCGCGCCATCACCACCACGCTGGAAGACAAGGTCCGCGCGCACCCGAACATCACGCTGCACGATTACCACGTCGCCATCGACCTGATCACCGGCGCGCGCCTGGGGATGGCCAGCGACGCCAACCGCTGCCTGGGCGCCTATGTCCTGAACCTGCATACCGGGCGGGTGCAGGCCTTCCACGCCCAGGCCGTGGTGCTGGCCACCGGCGGCGTCGGCAAGGTGTACCTGTACACCAGCAACCCGGACGTGGCCACCGGCGACGGTATCGCCATGGCCTGGCGGGCCGGCTGCCGCGTCGCCAACATGGAGTTCATCCAGTTCCACCCGACCTGCCTGTTCCATCCGCAGGCCAAGAACTTCCTCATCTCCGAAGCGCTGCGCGGCGAGGGCGGCCGCCTGTGCCTGCCCGGCGGCGAGCGCTTCATGCACCGTTACGACCCGCGCCTGGAACTGGCGCCGCGCGACGTGGTGGCGCGCGCCATCGACAGCGAGATGAAGCGCCTGGGTCTGGACTGCGTGTACCTGGACATCAGCCACCAGCCGGCCGATTTCATCCGCGAGCACTTCCCCACCATCGCCGCGCGCTGCCTGGAACTGGGCATCGACATCACCCGCGAGCCGATCCCGGTGGTGCCGGCGGCGCACTACCTGTGCGGGGGCGTGCTGACCGACCTGAACGGCCGCACCGACCTGCCGGGCCTGTACGCGGTCGGCGAGGCCGCGTACACCGGCCTGCACGGCGCCAACCGCCTGGCCAGCAACTCGCTGCTCGAATGCCTGGTGTTCGCCGAATCGGCGGCGGCGGACATCCTGGCCCGTCCGGCGCTGACGGACCCGGCAACACCCGACATCCCGCCCTGGGACGAGAGCCAGGTCACCGATTCCGACGAAGAGGTGGTGGTCACCCACAACTGGCAGGAACTGCGCCGCGCCATGTGGGACTACGTCGGCATCGTGCGCACCGACAAGCGCCTGGCGCGAGCACTGAACCGTGTCCAGTTGCTGGCGCGCGAGATCCAGGACTACTACGCCAACTTCCGCGTCAGTCACGACCTCATCGAGCTGCGCAACCTGGTGCAGGTGGCCGAACTGATCGTGCGCTCGGCCCAGCAACGGCGCGAGAGCCGTGGCCTGCACTACAGCCTGAACTGCCCGCAACTGGACCCGCAGCAGAACCCCCGGCCGACCGTTCTCAACCCCCGCTCAACAGACTGACACGCAGACGGCGCAACGCCTCGGGCGCAACCGCATCGGCCGCCAGCGGCACGTAACGGCGACGGCGCCCGCGCCGCAGGGCCACGATCACCAACCATGGCCGACAGAAGCAGGCGTCCGGCACCAGCCGCCAGCCCTCTTCGACGCCACCGTCGCGGCGCAGCAAGGTCCAGGCGTCATCGACCCGGCCGCGCAGACGCACCACATCGGCCGCCTTCGGCGCCTGCGTCCAACCGAACGCCGACACCAGGACGACCACCGGCAGCGGCCAGGCCGACAGCGGCAGCGCCCCCAGCGCCACGGTCAGTGCGCCCACATGCACGACCGCACTGAAGGCAGTCAGCCGCGGCGAGCGCCGCGGCGCAAGGTCATGCTGCACCGTTCAGGCGATCGAGCACCGCAGCCGTCGCCGGATCGTCGGGCCCCACCCGACCGAGCACACGGTCGAGCAGGTCTTCGTCCTCCAATGCCAGCAGCCGCTCGAAGGCCGCGCGCTGCGCCGCATCAAGCCCGGCCAGGTGCCGCTCCAGAAAACGGGCGAGCAGTACGTCGAGTTCCTTCTTGCCGCGGCGACACCGCCAGCGCAACGTAGAATCACTGAGCATCGAGTTGAGGTCCGAACTGAAGGAGGCGCAGACATGGCCTGGACGCCCGTTCTACCCGAATCCGCCCGGTCGGCGCCAGCGCCCGCTGCCTGCACCGCGATGCCGCTGACCCACCTGGCGGTGGTGCAGGCAAGTGGCGCGGACGCGACCGCCTTCCTGCACAGCCAGCTCAGCAACGACGTGCAGGGCCTGCCCCCGCAACGCAGCCTGCTCGCCGGCTATTGCAACGCCAAGGGTCGGCTTTTCACCATCTCCCGCCTGTGGCGCCACGGCGACGCCTGGCTGCTGTGTCTGCCGGCCGACAGCGCCGAGACGCTGCTCAAACGCCTGCGCATGTTCGTGCTGCGCAGCAAGGTCACGCTGACGCTGCGGCAGGATCTCACGCTGTTCGGCGTGAGCGGGGACGCGGCCGCCACGGCGCTGGGTCGTGCCGGCCTGCCCGCTCCGGACCAGGACGGCAGCGTCGCCACCCACGACGACACCTCGGTGCTGTGCCTTCCGGGCACCGTGCCACGCTACCTGCTATGCCTGACGGATGCCGTGGCACCGGCCACCTGGACGGCGCTCACGGAGGTTGCCCGCCCGGCCGACACCGGTTACTGGCGCCTGCTGGAGATCGATGCCGGCCAGCCCTCCGTCCACGCCGCCACCGCCGAGACGTTCGTACCGCAGCATGTCAACCTCGAACGCGTCGACGGCGTCAGCTTTCGCAAGGGCTGCTACCCGGGCCAGGAAATCGTCGCGCGCATGCATTACCTCGGCAAGCCGTCGCGGCGGATGTACCGCATGCAGACCACGGCGCCACCGCCACCGCCCGGCACCGCGGTACAGGACGAAAGGCAGCGTGAGGTCGGCACGGTAGTCGACGCCCAGACCACCGGCACCGACGCCACACGGCTGCTCGCGGCACTGCAGGTCGCCGCCATCGACTCGCCCCTGCTGCTCCCCGACGGCGCGCGCCTGGAAAGGCTTGACCTGCCGTATCCACTGGAAGCGCCCGATAGCGCCGAGGCCTGACGCGCGCCGCGCGTCAGGCGCGCACCGAGTGCGCCAGCGTTCGCCACAGCCGACGACCGCCCCCTTGCAGGCGGCCACGCCGCCCAAGGTAGTACCCCAGAAAGCGCCGCCGGTCGGCACGCGACCAGCCGATGCTGCGCCGGTTCAGACTGTCCAGGTCGCGCCGCGCACAGTGCCGCCGCCACAGCCGCTGCTTGGCCTTCTCCAGATCGATGAGCGCCACCGGCGCCGCAGCCACGCTGTCGTCGCCGGCCAGCCAGGCTTCATTGACCATGATGTGTTTCGGGTACAGACAATTGTGCTGCAGGCGCGCATCGTGCAGCCGGCGCACTGCAGCGGCAATCACCCGCAGCAGACGCCGGCGCGTCGGCAACGGCGGCCAGCCGTCCCGCTGCCAGCGCGACACACAGTCCTCGAGGGCGCTGTAGCCTTCCAGCGCGCGGGTCACCAATACACCGCAGGGGTCGCCGTTCAACCCCCTCTGAGCAAACAGCAGTGGCTCGGCCGCCGCCACGCCGATCTCTGCACAGCGCAACAGGACGCGGTACTCGCGCTCACACGTCAGTCGCCCGCGCCACGGGTGACGCAGCGACCGGAACACATAGCCCCGCTGGCGCTTGATGAACACGCCCCCGCCGCCGGCCGCCTCCGGCAGGCGGTAGTGACTGACCGCGCTCCAGCCCTCACGCCGCTGATTACCGGGCTCGACCGCGTCGAGCGACAGCGCCCACCACGCCTCGAAACTGTCCAAACCGGCCTGCCGCAGGATCTGCCCCCACGGCTCCGGCACATGACACGCGAAACCCGTCGCCATAGACACACACCACGTAAAGAAACAGGCCCGACCGCTACCGCACGGCGCCACCGTAGCGCGCCATCCCTGCCGTCAGCCGGCCGACGCACGAACAAAAAAAAACCCGTCCGGGCAAACCGAACGGGTTTTTTCTCGACTCATCCAATGGCGCGCCCGGAAGGATTCGAACCTCCGACCGCC
>DQBD01000208.1 GCA_003526065.1 Gammaproteobacteria bacterium
GCGGCCTGCCCGGGGTGGTCCTGCAGCGCCTGCAGCAGGTGCGCGAAGGCGCTCTCGTACACCGCGCGATAGGCCTGCGCATCACCGCTGTCCGGCGCGGCGCAGAACACCACCCACGTGACCGGTGGCAGCTCGGGCACGGCGGCGGCAAGGTCACAGCTCAGCGGTTCGATCCCCGCGGGCAACGCCCGCGCCCGGCGGCGCAGGCCGAACACCCGCGCTCCCTGGGCCAGCAGCAGGCGCCCCACCCTTTGGCCAAGATCGCCGCAGCCGGCGATCAGCACCGCCCCGCCGTCGCTCACGCCCCGACACCGCCATGACGGGCGCCGTCACACCGGCCGGCACGCGGCTGGGTTACGCTTGCCGGCAGCAGGCACGGCCCCGGCCGCGCCTGCCCCGGTCCAGTCTCCGGCACGCCCTCGCGCGTCCGGACCGACCGACCGCCGCCAGCCTGCGGCGGCGCCGATCCAGTCCAACCACCTGATGAGGAGCCTTTCATGAAGCTTTATTACTTCCCCGGTGCCTGCTCGATGGCCGCACACATCGCCCTGCGCGAGGCCGGCCTCAACTTCGACATGGAAAAAGTGGACCTGATGGGCGGCCACAAGACCGAATCCGGTGCCGATTTCCGCACCATCAACCCCAAAGGCTACGTGCCGGCCCTGCAACTCGACAACGGCGAGCTGCTGACCGAGGTCGGCGTGGTGCTGCAGTACATCGCCGACCAGAAGCCGGACAGCGGCCTGGCGCCGGCCGCCGGCAGCATGCCGCGCTACCGCCTGATGGAGATGCTGAACTTCATCTCCACCGAGCTGCACAAGAACTTTGGCCCGCTGTTCAACCCGGCGGCCACCGATGATGCCAAGAAGGGCGCCATCGAGGCCATCGGCAAGCGCATGGGGTACATCGACCAGCAACTGGCCGGCAAGCAGTACCTGCTCGGCGACGCCTTCACCGTGGCCGACTGCTACTTCGGCACCGTGCTGGGCTGGTGCCAGTACGCCAAGCTGGACCTGTCGGCCTGGCCGAACATCGGCGCCTACGCCGGTCGCCTGATGGGCCGTCCCGCGGTGCAGGAGACCATGAAGGCAGAAGGTCTCGGCGGCTGACGTAAACGGCGCCGGACCTGTCCGGCGCGCGTGGTTCGAAACCGGTCCCGCGCCCGCGTGCGGGGCCGGTTTTTTTGTGCCCGGCGCCCACCCGCACAGGCCCTTTCGGGAGCCGGCCGAGCCCCGGCGGCCTGTTAGAATGGCGCCCCTTTTCCGTGCCCCCCAAGAAAAACGCAGGACTCCGCTTTGCGTTCACTGCTCCAGTCCCTCATTGCCGATGCCGTTGCCCGACTGCACCAGGAAGGCGTCCTGCCCGAAACGCCGTCTGCGCCCATCCAGGTCGAGCACACGCGCGACAAGGCACACGGTGACTTCGCCAGCAATGTGGCCCTGACACTGGCCAAGGCCGCCCGCAGCGCACCGCGGGCGCTGGCCGAGCGCATCGTCGCGGCCCTGCCGGACACGGACGCCGTCGAGCGGGTGGAAATCGCCGGCCCCGGCTTCATCAACTTCTTCCTGAAGCCGACTGCGCAGCTGGGTGTGCTGCTGGACGTGCTGGCGGCCGGCGATGCCTATGGCGCCAGCCGCATTGGCGCGGGCCAGCGCGTGCACCTGGAGTTCGTGTCCGCCAACCCGACCGGTCCCCTGCACGTCGGACATGGCCGCGGCGCCGCCTACGGCTCCAGCCTGGCCACCCTGCTGACCACCGCCGGCTTCGAGGTCGAGCGCGAGTACTACGTGAACGATGCCGGCCGGCAGATGGACATCCTGGCCGTCAGCGTGTGGCTGCGCTACCTGCAGTTCCAGGGCGAGGACATCCCCTTCCCGGCCGGTGGTTACCGCGGCGACTACGTGCGCGCCATCGCCACCGCCTTCGAGCAGCAGGTGGCGGACACCTTCCGCCGGCCGGCCGCAACGGTTCTGGACGGCCTGCCGGCCGACGGCCCCGATGGCGGCGACACCGACCGCTACCTGGATGCCCTGATCCTGCGCGCCAAGGAACTGCTCGGCACGGTCGACTACGGCCGCCTGCACCGCCAGGGCTGCGACACCATCCTGTCGGACATCGATGACGACCTGACCGCCTTCGGCGTCGGCTTCGACCGCTGGTATCGCGAAAGCACGCTGGTCGACAGCGGCGCGCTGGACCGCGCCGTCCAGGCACTGCGGGCCGGCGACCACCTCTACCAGAAGGACGGCGCCTGGTGGTTTCGCGCCACCGCCTTCGGCGACCGCCAGGACCGGGTGGTGATCCGCGACAACGGCGAACCGACCTATTTCGCCAGCGACGTCGCCTACCACCTGGACAAGCTGGCCCGCGGCTACGACCGCCTGATCAACATCTGGGGCGCCGACCATCACGGCTACGTCGACCGCATCCGCGCCGCCCTGCGCGCGCTGCACGGCGACGATCAGGCGCTCAGCGTGCTGCTGGTGCAGTTCGCGGTGCTGTATCGCGGCCTGGAAAAGGTGTCGATGTCCACCCGCAGCGGCGAGTTCGTCACCCTGCGCGAACTGCGGGACGAGGTGGGCAGCGACGCGGCGCGCTTCTTCTACGTGCTGCGCAAGGGCGACCAGCACCTGGATTTCGACCTCGAACTGGCCCGCTCGAACAGCAACGACAACCCGGTCTATTACGTGCAGTACGCGCATGCCCGCATCGGCGCCGTGCTGCGCCAGCTGGCCGAGCGCGGCCTGAAATACGAACAGCCCGCAACGGACGCCCTGGCGGTGCTGGCCGAACACCCGGAACTGGACCTGGCCGCCACCCTGGCGCGCTACCCGGAGTTGGTCGAAAGCGCCGCGGCATCCTGCGAGCCGCACCAGATCGCCTACTACCTGCGTGAGCTGGCCGGCCAGTTCCACGCCTACTACAACAGCCACCCGTTCCTGGTCGACGACGCGGCGCTGCGCAACGGCCGCCTGACGCTGGTACTGGCCGTGCGCCAGGTCCTGCGCAACGGCCTGCGGATTCTCGGCGTGTCGGCCCCGGAGCAGATGTAATGGCCACAAAACGACGTGGCGCCCGGCGCAACGGCAACGGCGCGGTCTGGCTGCGCGGATTCACCACCGGGCTGGCCAGTGGCGCCATTGCCGCGGCGGCGGTGTATTTTCTGATCCTCAGTCCGGGCACCCACACCGACACCGCCAAGCGTGCGTCCAAGACCCCCGCCAAGCAGGCGCAGACCCCCGCCGGCCCGAAACCGAAGTTCGAGTTCTACACCATCCTCCCGGAACTCGAAGTGCCGGTGCCGGATACCGCCGAGGACCAGCGCCAGGCCGCCGTGCCGCCGGCCCTGCAAACGCCGCCGGCCGCGCCCAGCGCGCCGGCCACGCCACC
>DQBD01000008.1:0-3478 GCA_003526065.1 Gammaproteobacteria bacterium
TTCGCCGGCAAGCTGGTCCCGCAAGACCCGAGCGACGAACCCGCCGCCGAACTGCTGGCCCGCATCCGCGCCAGCCGCCCTGCACCCGTCCGCAAGAAGGCCCGCGCATGAGTGATCTGAAACTGTTCCAGACTCGGGGCGGCGCACTGGCGGAGTTGCAGAGTGCCTCCGCGCCGCTGGAGCGCGCCTTGCAGACGCTGTTCGAGCGCAATCTGGAAGCGCTGCTGGGGGTGCGTTTTCTGGCCTCGGAGTTCGTCACCAGCCATGGCGGGCGCATGGACACCCTGGGCATCGACGAGAACGGCTACCCGGTGATCATCGAATACAAGCGCGACCGCTCGGAGAACATCATCAACCAGGGGCTGTTCTACCTGGACTGGCTGATGGACCACCGGGGGGATTTCGAGCTGCTGGTGCGCGACCGTTTCGGCAAGGCGGCGGCGGACGAGATCGAGTGGAGCGCGCCGCGGCTGATCTGCATTGCCGCCGATTTCACCAAGTACGACACCCACGCCGTGAAGCAGATGGGCCGCAACATCGAGCTGGTGCGCTACCGCAGATTTGGCGACGACCTGTTGCTGCTGGAGCTGCTGACGGCGGTGTCGGCAGCGCCCGTGCCGGTGATCGATGCGTCCGGCCAAGTGACGCCGGTCCACAAGTACAAAACCCTTACCGAGGCCATGGCGGATGCCGGCCCGGCGCTGACCAACCTGTATGCGGATGTCGAAAGCTTCCTGCTTGCCCTGGGGGACGACGTCACCCAGAAGACGCTGCGGTTCTATATCGCCTTCCGGCGCATCAAGAATTTCGCCTGCGTGGAGGTGAAGACCTCGCTGAACCTGGTGCGGCTGTACCTGAAGATCGACCCGGATTCGATCGCGCTGGAAGAAGGCTTCACCCGCGATGTGCGCAAGATTGGCCATTTCGGTACCGGCGATCTGGAAGTGACCCTCAAATCCCACGACGATCTGGAACGCGCCAAGCCGCTGATCGTCCGCTCCTACGAAGACTCCTGATGACCAACGAACAACTCGTCTCCAAAGTCTGGAACTACGCCCATGTGCTGCGCGATCAGGGCATTTCCTACGGCGACTATGTGGAGCAGATCACCTATCTGCTGTTCCTGAAGATGGACGCCGAGCGCGAGGACCTGCTCGGCGAGGCCTCGGCCATTCCGCCGCAGTGGCGCTGGGCGCAGATCGCCGCTGCCGATGGCGACGCGCTGGAACTGCAATACCGCCACACGCTGGAGGCGCTGGGGCGCGAGGACGGGCTGATCGGCACCATCTTCCGCAAGGCGCAGAACAAGCTCTCCGACCCCGCCAAGCTCAAGCGGCTGGTGAGCCTGATCGACCGGGAAGGCCCGTGGATCGGGCTTGGCGTGGATGTGAAGGGCGAGATCTACGAGGGCTTGCTGGAAAAGAACGCGTCTGAAGTGAAATCCGGCGCCGGGCAGTACTTCACGCCGCGGCCGGTGATCGAAGCCATCGTGCAATGCGTGAATCCGACGGTGGGCGAGACCGTGTGCGATCCGGCCTGCGGCACCGGCGGCTTCCTGCTCGCCGCCTACGACCACATGAAGACGCAGACCCAGGACCGGCAGACACTGCACGCGCTGCGCCACACGGCGTTCCAGGGCGTGGACATCGTCGATGAGGTGGTGCGGCTGTGTGCCATGAACCTCTATCTGCACGGCCTAGGCAACGGCGGCAGCCCGGTGGTACAGGGCGACGCGCTGGCCGGTGACGACGGCCGGCGTTTCGACGTGGTGCTGACCAATCCGCCGTTCGGCAAGAAGTCCAGCTACAAAGTGGTGGGCGAAGACGGCTCGGTGACCAGCGAGCGGGAGCACTACGAGCGCGAGGACTTCAAGTTCACCACCTCGAACAAGCAGTTCAACTTTCTGCAGCACATCATGACCGTGCTCGACACACACGGCCGCGCCGGCGTGGTGCTGCCGGACAACGTGCTGTTCGAGGCCGGCCGCGCGGGCGAGGGCATCCGCCGCCGGCTGCTGGAGGGCTTCAACTTCCACACCCTGCTGCGCCTGCCGACCGGCATCTGGTACAGCCCCGGCGTGAAGGCGAATGTGCTGTTCTTCGACAAGCGCCCGGCCTCAAGGGAGGTGCAGACCCGTGAACTCTGGGTCTACGACTACCGCACCAACGTGCACAAGACGCTGAAAACCAAGCGGCTGGAGCGGGGCGATTTCGATGACTTCATCCGCTGCTACCACGCGCGGCAGGAAACCGAGCGCTTCCGCCGCTTCAGCTACGACGAACTCGCCCAGCGCGACAAGCTGAACCTGGACATCTTCTGGCTCAAGGACGACAGCCTGGAAGATATCGACAGCCTGCCCGAGCCGGATGTGCTGGCGGCGGAGATTGTCGAGAACCTGGAGGCGGCGCTGGCGCAGTTTCGCAGCGTGACCCTGGAGCTGGTGGGGGAGGGCGACGACTGACGCGCGGTTTGGCTGGCCTCAGCCGCGCCGCAACACCTCCCGCAGCGCGTCCAGCGGGCGCGTGTTGAGCACGTCCGCCGCCTCCAGCCAGCCGCGGCGGGCCTGGCCGATGCCGTAGTCGAGGTTGTTGAAGTCGTCCACGGTGTGGGCGTCGGAGCTGATGGCGACCAGCACGCCTTCTTCCCTGGCCATGCGGGCGTGGACGTCGGTGAGGTCCAGGCGCTTGGGCTGGGCGTTGAGTTCCAGAAAGCAGCCGCGCCGGCGGGCGTGGCGGACGAGGCGCAGCCAGTCGAGTTCGATGGGCGGGCGCTTGCCGAGTTCGCGGCAGCCGGGGTGGGCCAGCACGTGCAGGTGCGGGTGATCCATGGCGCGCATGAGGCGTTTGAGCTGCCGCGCCGGTGACAGGTCGAAGTGGCTGTGCACGGCGCCGATGACGATGTCGAGCTGGCCGAGCACGTCGTCCGGCAGGTCGAGCCGGCCGTCTTCGAGGATGTCCACCTCGATGCCCTTGAGCAGCACGATGCCGTCGAGCCGCGCGTTCAGCGCGTCGATGGCCTCGCACTGCTGGAGCAGGCGCGCGGTGTCCAGGCCGTGGGCCACGGTGAGGCGCTGCGAGTGTTCGGTGATGGCCAGGTAGGTCAGCCCGGCGGCGCGGGCGGCGGCGGCCAGTTCCTCCAGCGTGGCGTTGCCGTCGCTGGCGCGGCTGTGGCAGTGCAGGTCGCCCTTGAGGTCGGCGCGCTCGATCAGGCGCGGCAGCGGCGCGCGCGCGGCCCACGCGATCTCGCCCCGGTCCTCGCGCAGCTCGGGAGCAATCCACGGCAGGTCGACGGCGGCGAACACGGATTCTTCCGTCTCCCCGGCAACGCGCGCCTTGCCGCGGAACACGCCGTATTCGTTGATCTTGAGCCCGCGCGCCTGGGCGCGCCTGCGGATGGCGATGTTGTGCGCCCTGCTGCCGGTGAAGTAGTGCAGGGCGGCGCCGAAGGCGGCCGGCTCGACCACGCGCAGGTCCACCTG
>DQBD01000008.1:3726-8777 GCA_003526065.1 Gammaproteobacteria bacterium
TCGTCGTAGCCGGTGAAGCGCTGCATCACCGGCGCCGGCGCGTCACTGGCGACCAGGATGTCGATGTCGCCCACGGTTTCGCGGCGCCGGCGGTAGCTGCCGGCGATTTCCAGCCGCTGCACCTGTGGCGCGCCGCGCAGCCAGTCGGCCAGCGCCTCGGCGTACTGGGCGGCCACGGGCAGCAGCATGCGCGTTTCCGGCCCGGGCCGACTGCGCAGATGATCGAGGATGCGCTGCTCGGTTTTGGCCCCGAATCCCGGGACCGTCCGGATATGCCCGGCCTCGGCGGCGGCGCGCAACTGCGCCACGGTGTCCACGCCGAGCGCCTCATGCAGAGTCCTCACCCGTTTGGGTCCAAGGCCCGGAATGACCAACAGCTCGGTCAGCGCCGGCGGCAGCTCGCCACGCAGACGATCGAGCAGCGCACAGCGGCCGGTCGTCGCGATCTCGTGGATCTTGCCAGACAGGTCCTTGCCGATGCCTGGCAGGTGCGGAACGTCCTGTCCGGCGGCGATCAGTGCGGTGAACTCCCGGCCGAATTCGCTGACCGTGCGCGCGGCGTTGTGATAGGCGCGCACCCGAAACGGGTTCGCCCCCTGAATCTCCAGCAACTCGGCGATCTGCTCGAAGATGGCGGCGATGTCGGCGTTGTGGACGGGCATGGATCGCTCCGTACGGACTGCGCAAAGGGACAGCAGCCAGTTTAGAACCAACGGCGGGGGGGACTGAAGAAGGTGGAATCGGCGGTAACGGCGGCGATCATGCCCCTTTACAGGCGCATTCGGGCCAACGCCGATCGTGAAGGAATTGCGACAAAGCGGACCGGACGAAGAAGCGCGCTGATGGGTTCGCGACATGGGCCGGGTTGAGCGATCGATACGAGGGGCGAGCCGTACCGGACCCGACCGACCAGAATGCTGCCCCTTTTGCCGATTTTCCGCGCCCACGCGCGTCCATTCGGGCGCAGCGGCATGCTTCATGCACTCCGAACAGACAAGGCAAGCACATGGCGTAGCGCATGAATCAGGAATCCTTGACGGGCCTCGCGGGCCCGAACGGCGCGGGCGAGCCCGCCTGCCGCTATTTCGTCTCCTACACCGGCGTCCGGTTGCCCCTGCGGCTGGTGAACCCCATCGAGGCCGCGGCGCTGTCCAACCGCAACACCTTCATCCGTGCCTATTTCGATGACCAGGAGACCTTGCTCGGCTTCGACAAGCTGGTCTACGGCGAGGTCGAACTGGCCCACCGCTATGCCTATCACCCGAGCGGCGCGCTGCGGCGTGCAGACATCGTGATGCTGGACGAGGACGCCGTGACCCTGCACTTCGACGAGTCGGGCGCACCCACGGGTGATTGATCGCGCGCATCGACTGACGGCGGGAAAGGAAAGACCATGACGATCGTGCAATTGCTGGATGAACTCGCGAAAATGCCGCCGGATGCGGTCGTGCTGATCGAAAACGGCGGCGGCCTCTCGCGCGTGGCGGGGCTGGACTTCATGGAGGCCGAAGGCCCCGGCGCGCCGGCGGAAGTGATTTTGCTGCCCAGCATGGATGAGTGACCGTCCGGGGGCGTGACAACCATTGAGCGGAGATGAGCCATGGCGGAGGCGGAAACGACGGTATCCATGTTCGAGCGCATCGGCGGCGCGCCGACCATCGCGCGGTTGGTGGATGCGTTTTACACGCGCATGGACACCTTGCCCGAGGCGCGAACCATCCGCGCCATGCACGCGCCCGACCTCGAGCCGGTGCGGGAGGTGCTGCGGCGCTATCTGGGCGAATGGATGGGCGGGCCCAAGCTGTATTCGGCCGAGCGCGGCCATCCGCGCCTGCGCCAGCGCCACATGGGCTTCGCCATCGGCAACGAGGAGCGCGATGCCTGGCTGCTGTGCATGCGCGGGGCGCTCGATGAAACCGTCAGCGACAGCGCGGCGCGCGAGGAGATCTACGGCCTGCTGGCTCGGCTCGCCGACTGGATGCGCAATCAGGACGGCAACCCCCACGATACGGGCATGCAGCGACCCTGAAGGGCCAGTGTGCGGTGTGGTGCCCGGTCACCCGAGCCGGGAATACGCCGCAGCCGCAATATCCGAACCGAATCCCGGAAGCCGAGCATTGCCGTCCGAGAACGCATCAAACCGGAAGCGGAACAACCCCGTTGATCCGCTTCCGGCAGCGCCCCGTGGGCCTTACAGCCCCATGCAGTTGGCGTAATAGGTGACCGTGCCGGGCCAATCCGAGAAGATGCCCTTCACGCGCACCTGCCGTGCCAGCACGTCCAGCGCGACATACATGTCGCTGTCCTTGCGGATGGCCTCACCGGCCGGATCGAAGGCGTAATAGAAGCCGGCCTTGGCGGCGCCCTGACGCAGGTCGGCGCGCTCGAAGCTCCAGGTGATGATGTCGAAGCCCAGCCGCTTGAGGTTCCTGGCCAGCGTTGACGGCACCACCTGGCCGTTTTCCACGCTGAGCAGCGCGGGAATGGGGGGCGCCACGATGCGCACGCCGAGTTTGCGGAGGCGGATCAGCTCGGCGAAGGGCAGGGACGGGACGGTGTCGTGGGCCGCGGCGTCGTAGTCGACCAGATACACGGCCTGACGACCATAGGCCGGCTCATGCTTGATCCAGTAGAGGATGTCTTCGAGGTTGAACGACTGCGGCCAGGCATCCCGGGGTTCCACCCCGCCCGCACGCAAGGCATCGATCAGCCGCTGGGCGTACTGGGCCTGGCCGCCGAACACGGTGGTGATGCGCTGCGCATCGCCGCTCTTGAGTTCCGGGGTGTGTTTGACGCCGAGTTCGCGGTTGAGCGCGATGCTCTCGCTCAGCGTCATCAGGGTGCCGCGGCCGGTGTAGAGATCCGTGCGCCAGTCGGCGGTGCCGCCCAGATAACCCGCCGCGTCGGAGGCGGCCGGATTGCTCGCGTCCATCTTGCCGGTCAGTGACCTGAACTGGTCCAGCGTCAGATCGCTGGCACAGCACATGGGCGCCGATCCGGGTCCTGAGTAGGGCACCGAGCACTGCGCATTCAGCGGCGTGTTGACGATGTTGGTGGTGGTGTGCAGATCGCATTCGGCATGCCGGCAGACCAGCTCGCCGTCACGCGTGAAGGTCACGTCGCACTCGACGATGCCGGCGCCCATGCGCGCGGCCGCCTCGTAGGACTCGCGAGTGTGTTCCGGAAACTGCAGCGCGGCGCCACGATGACCGATCGAAAAGTCGGTTTTGCGGAAACGCTGGTTCTGGCAACTGGCCAGCTCGGACTTGAGCGCGCCGTCATCCATGCCGGCCACCAGATAGAACGGACGCGGTCCAACCTGAACGGCCGCCCGCTCGCCGCCGAAGACCCGCGCGATGGGGCGGTCGGCATTCCGGTCGTCGACTGCGGCCGCAACGGGCGCGCTCACCGCAGCAGCCACGAGGCCGGCGACTGCGAGCGTGTATCTCACCATCCGTTTCATCATGCTGTGCCCCCTTGGCGATAGGATGGGCGGAAGGGCCCGACCGGCTACACTGTCGGCATTGCGTGTTGAGCGGGCATTTCAGCGGGGTGACAATGCTGTGACCGGCTGTACCGACCGGTTTCGCCCCTCATCGCCAGCCCGTCTGGCGCGGTTGTCCCGGTCTGCCGCCGAACCTGTCTCAGCGCCGCCTTGCGCACTGTTCTGACCAGGAGGGAACGCACCGTGCAACTCGAACGGAGTCCTTCGGAAGAAATCGCCAGCGCCATCACCCATGGGCTGGGGGTGCTCCTCGCCATCGCGGGCGGCACCAGCCTGATCGTGCTGTCCGCAAACCACGCCGGCGCCCTCGAGGTGATCAGCGCGGCAGTCTTCACCGCCACGCTGGTGGTGATGTACGCGGCCTCCACGCTCTACCACGCCGTCTCCCGACCCCGCGCCAAGCAGCGGCTCAAGGTGTTTGATCACTGCGCGATCTTCCTGCTGATCGCGGGCACCTATACGCCGTTCACCATCGCCGTGCTCAAGGGCGCGCTGGGCTGGTCGCTGTTCGGCGCAGTCTGGGGACTGGCCGCGGTGGGCATCGTGCTGAAGTGGTTCTTCACCGGCCGCATGCGCCTGCTCTCGACGCTTTTCTATGTGCTCATGGGCTGGATGGCGATCGTCGCGGTGGTTCCGATCAGCCGCGTACTGGATGCCGCCGCGTTCTACTGGCTGATCGGCGGGGGCGTGGTCTATACGGTGGGAACGCTGTTCTATCACAACCAGCGCATTCCCTATTCGCACGCCATCTGGCACCTGTTCGTCCTGAGCGGCAGCGCGTGCCATTTCATGGCCATTCTGAATCAGTTCACCCTTCCGGCGCGCCTCGTGGGCGACGGCGGCGGATTCGCTTCCCCCGGCTGATGGGGCGGAGCGACCGGCACCGGCGGGCATGTCGCAAATCCGCCAAAGCGGACACGAAGTTCTCGAAAAAACATGAGAATTCCGTTTTAACAAATTGATTTTTAGAAATTCGTGAATCGGCACTTCATTTGCTAGGTGAGGAGCTGGATCCGTTCCGGAGCGGCACGCGTGCCGCCAGAGCCCTTGCAAGGAGTCGACGATGTCCGAGGCAACCTTCCGCCGGATTGCGGCCGACCGGGCGCTCGACTTCATGGCCGCGGCGTCCGGCCAGGGTCGGCCCTACGGCCTGTTCGACACGCGCGATCCGGCCAGCTATGCCCAGGACCATCTGCCCGGCGCCCTCCGGCTCTCCGAGCGCGATCTGGGCGAGTGGATCGGCCGGCTGCCACGCACCGAGCCGGTGCTGATCTATTGCTACCACGGCAATGCCAGCCAGGTGTTCGCCCAGGCCTTCGCCGACTTCGGGTTCGCCGAGGTCTACAGCATCGATGGCGGCTTCCAGGCCCTGGCGCTGAGTCGGTCCCCATCTACCGGGCGGCCGGTGCCGAGCCCGGCGCTGCTGGCGTTCATGGCAAAGGAGGGCGGTGCGACGGCGGAGCTCGACGCCGCCGCGGCGCATGGCATGACGCCGCTGATGAAGGCGGCGCGCACGGCCGACCCGGGCAACCCGGTGTTGCACCTG
>DQBD01000008.1:8968-9217 GCA_003526065.1 Gammaproteobacteria bacterium
GCGCGGCGCGGCTGGATCTCGTCGAGGAACTGATCGCTCTCGGCGTCGATCTGGAGGCGCGCAACACGGACGGCAACACCGCGCTGTGGCTGGCCTGCTTCGGCGGCGATGCCGCCGTCGTGCAGCGGCTGATCGCGGCCGGTGCGCGACTCGACAACCAGAACGACACCGGCGCCACGGCGCTGATGTACTGCGCGTCCACTGGTCGCGACGGGCTGGTCGGGCTGCTGCTGGACGCCGGCGCCGACG
>DQBD01000008.1:9515-9643 GCA_003526065.1 Gammaproteobacteria bacterium
GGCAGCCTGCGCCTGCTGCGCCATACGGTCTGACCCCCATGATCCTGGAAAGCGACCCGACCGAGATGCTCGATGTGGCCATCATCGGCGCCGGTCTGTGCGGCCTGCAGCTGGCCACACTGCTGCAG
>DQBD01000255.1 GCA_003526065.1 Gammaproteobacteria bacterium
GGGCGCCACGGCGTCAGTGGGCACCGGGGAGGGCTCCGGGCCGGCCGCGGTGCGTGGCGGTCACCGCGATGGCGGCGCTTGCCGGGTGCTTGCCGCGGTTCACTGGAATTGGTACCGCACCGTGGCGTAGACACTGCGCCGGGCGCCGTAGAAGCAGTCGCCCCGGCTCAGGCACGAGGCCACGTAGGTGTCATCGGTGAGGTTCTGCCCGTGCAGGGTGTAGCGCCAGGGGCCCCGGTCCCAGGCCAGCATGCCGTCGAACAGCGTGACCGCGGGTGTGGTCGGCGCCCGTTCGTTGCGGTAGCTGCTGAAGTGCCGCGCGCCCAGCCCGGCGGTGAATCCCTCGAGGTTGGCCACGGTGAAGGGCACGCTGGCCCAGGCTGCGGCCTGGTGTTGGGGCAGCTGCTCGATGGCCGGGTCGGGGTCGATGTAGTTGTAGTGGGCGGCCAGGTCGATGCGGTCGAACACGCGGCCGACGAGTTCGATCTCGATGCCCCGGTTATGGATCTCGCCGGTCTGGACGGTGTTCAGGGGATGGACCGGGTCTGGTACCAGCTGGTTGGCCTCCTGAAGTTCGTAATAGGCCGCGTTGAACGCCCATTGCGCGTTGGGTGGCTGGAACTTGAAGCCGACTTCGACCTGCTCGCCCTCGAGCGGCCGGAAGCGATCGCCGAGCCGGTTGGTGCCGCTCACCGGCGTGAACGACTCGTTGTAGGCGACGTATGGCGCAAGGCCCATGTCGAAGCGGTACATCAGGCTGGCGCTGGCGCTGGTGGCCTGGCTGCGCTCGGTGTCCGCGCCTTGCAGTGCATTGCGCACGCGGTCACGCCGGATGCCGGCCGTGACAATCCACGGGCCCCAGGTGATGCGGTCTTGTGTGTAGCCACCCACGTGGCTGAGGGTGCTGCGCGGCACGCCGGTCAGGGCCGGTGGTGTGTACGGCGGGTACTGCGGATCGAAGACGTCGATGTTCGGGACCGTGCCGCCAAGACCCATCGGGCGGTCGAAGGCGTTTTCGGCGGTGCTGCGGTGGCGCGCGTAGTCCAGGCCCAGCAGCACCTGGTGTTGCAGGGGACCGGTGGCAAACTGGTATTCGAGGTGGGTGTCACTGCCCCATACCCGGCTGCGCCGGTCCTCGAACCACCCGGAGCGGCCCACCACGCGCCGGTCCGGGTCCAGGAACGAATTGCCGGGATTGGAGAAGGCGTCGACGTACAGGGAGGCGTATTCGACCTCGTTGTACGCGTAGCGGGTGGCGTGGCGCAGGGTCAGGGCATCGCTGAAGCGGTGCGACAGCAGCACGCCGGCCTCGGTGCGGTCGGAGTCGTAGTGATCGCCGGGGTTGCCGATGAAGCGGTCGGTGGGGATGTAGCCGTTCGGGTTGCGGGTGACCGTGCCTTCCCAGGGAAAGAACTGGGCCGTGGAGCCGGAGCGGTCGCGCTGGTGCAGGGTCTGGAACGTGACGGCAGTGTCGGCGCTGGGCTCCCAGGTCAGCGACGGCGCGACCAGCAGGCGGTCATCATCCACCTGGTCCACCTGGGTTTCGGCATCGCGGCCCACCGCGATCAGGCGGTACATCCAGGTCGCGTCGTCGTTCAGCGCGCCGGTGAGGTCGGTCTGGAACTGGCGCCGGCCGAAGGAGCCGAACTGGATCGCCACCTCCTGTCGGGTCTCCGGCAGCGGACGCTTGGAAACCAGGTTGACCAGGCCGCCGGTGGTGCCCTGGCCATACAGCATGGAGGCCGGCCCGCGCAGCACTTCGATGCGTTCGAGCAGGTACGGGTCCACCCGGGTGTTGGAGGTGTAGAACCCGCTCAGCTGGCGGCGCAGGCCGTCCAGATACTGGGTCGGAGCGGCGCCGCGGATGCGCGCGCTGTCGGTACGCGAGTCGAGTCCGTAGGCGTCCGAGCGCACCCCGGCCACGTAATTGAGTGCATCCTGGAGGTTGGTCGCGCCCTGGTCCTCGATGCGTTGGCGCGTGACCACGCTGATGGACTGGGCGGTTTCCGCCAGGGGCGCGTTGGTCTTCGTCGCCGTGGCCGAGGTTTCGGCGTGGTATCCGGTGTCGGGTCCGACGGGGCTCGGTTCAGGCGCGCTGGCCTCGACGGTCACGCTGGGCAGTTGGGTTTCGGTGGCGCCCACGGGCCCACACGACAGCGAAACGGCGGTCGCCAGGGCGCTGCAAAGGGGGGTTCGAATACGACGAGTCGCCATGGGGTCTCCCTGGAGTGGATTCCTGGCTGGCTCGTCACGGCGGCTGGCTGGAAGTTAATAATAATCATTCGTATTTTATTGGCCGTCAGTCGCCGTTTCAAGATCGAAATCGCGGCCGGCGGTGCGACCTTTTTCGGGCCATGTGTGTCGGGCAGGCAGGTTCGATCGCCGCCCCGAAAAGGGCCCGGGGTGGCGCCGACAGCGGTCAGTCGGTCGTGACGCGCGGGTCGGTGACGAAGCCCACGCGGCTAAGCCCGGCCGCGGCGGCCGCGCCCATCACGCGGGCCACCTCGCGATAGGGCACCGCGCCATCGGCATGCAGGCGCAGTTCGGGTTGCGGCTGGCGCGTGGCAGCGTCGGCGAAGCGGGCGGGAAGTGCTTCGTCGGTCAGGGGCTGGCCGTTCCAGTACGCCTGACCCTGGGCGTCGAGCGACAGTTCGACGACTTCGGCGTCGGTCGGTACCGGCGCGCTCTGGGCCTGCGGCAATTCCACGCGAACGGCGTGGGTCAGCAGCGGGGCGGTGACGATGAAGATCACCAGCAGCACCAGCATCACGTCGATCAGCGGGATCATGTTGATTTCCGCCTGCGGGGTCTGGCGACCGCCGGCGCCGAGGCTGCCGAAGGCCATCAGGCCGCCTCCGCCGCAGGCCGCGGTTGCGTGCGCGACGCGGGCACTACCTGCGCGGCCGACGGACGGGTGCCGGTCGACATGAAGGTGAACAGCTCGTGCGCGAAGCCGTCGAGCGCGGCCAGCAGCAGGCGGTTGCGACGGGCGATGGCGTTGTAGGCGAGCACGGCCGGTATGGCCACGGCCAGGCCGAGCGCGGTCATGATCAGTGCCTCGCCCACCGGGCCGGCCACCTTGTCGAGGCTGGCCTGGCCGGTCATGCCGATCGCCAGCAACGCGTGGTAAATCCCCCACACGGTGCCAAACAGGCCAACGAACGGTGCCGACGAGGCCACCGAGGCCAGCGCCGTCTGCCCGTACTCGAGGCGCGTGGTGTCGTGTTCGATGGCGCGCTGCAGCGCGCGGTCCAGGAATGTTTCCGCCGACACGGATTCGAGCAGTCGCTGGTCGGAGCGGGCGCGGTACTGGCGCATGGCGGCGAGCCCGTGCTGCGCCAGGCGACAGAACGGTTCGTCGGTGCCGTGCTGGCGCACACAGTGCTCTGCCTGGCCGAGGTCGGTGGCCTCGCGGAACGCCGCCAGAAACGCGCGGCTGCGGCGCGCCATGCGCCAGTTCCAAAGCGCCTTGCCAATGATCAGGTACCAGCTGGCAAGGGACATTGCCAGCAATACCGCCAGCAGAAAGCGGCCGACGCCGTCGGCGTGGGCGAGGAAATGGCCGATGCCGAGAGTCTGTTCCATGGTTATCAGCTCCGCAGGTTGAAGGCGATGGGTACCAGCACCCAGGCGCCGACCGGTTCCGCGCCCCGACGTGCCGGCTCGAATCGCCAGCGTCGTATCGCCGCCTCGGCCGCTTCATCGAGCCGGCGGTAGCCGCTCGACTCGCGCAGCTGAATCGTTGCCGGTGCCCCTTCGCGATCCACGAACACGCGCATCAGCACGCGCCCTTGCTCGCCGCGGCGTCGCGACAGCGGCGGGTAGGCCGGTGCCGGGTTATTGAGGTAGGCGGCATCGAAGCGGGGCGCGGTCAGCGGTGACGTCGCGGCGTCGGCTGCCGGCGCCGCAGGCCGCGTCGCCGACGGCGTCACCGATGGCGTGGCGGGCGGCGTGGAACATCTGCGGCCCGCCCCCGGCGGCGCGGGGGGGGGGGG
>DQBD01000289.1:0-767 GCA_003526065.1 Gammaproteobacteria bacterium
CGGCCGAAAACGGCGTGATCGGCCCCAGGCCGGGATGCAGCCACCACGCCAGCACGCCGGCCAGCGCGAAGGCCGCCGTCTCGGCGCAGCGCAGCGCCAGCACGGCCACCCAGGGTGCCGTCGGACGGGCGGTTCGCGGCCGCCCGGAGCGGCGTTCCACGGGAACAGCAACCGTTGCAGTCGTCGACATACGAAAGCTCCTGATCCACAAACGCCCGACGTCGCGGGCACGCCTCCTCTTCGGTGCAAGGCCGGCGGCTACATGGCCACCGGCTCGGGAAAGGACCGCTCGGACGCGGGCCCGGCCACCGCCGGGTCAGACAGCCCGGGGTACGCGCTGAGGGCCAGATTCAACGTGAGCGACAGCCAAAGCAGCGGGCTGTTCATGTTCGGGCTGGACACCAGGTGGGCGGCCAGAAATCCCAGCGTGAAGGCGCGAAACGGCCACAGCGCGCGCCCTCCCTGGGCCCACGCCGCCGTGTCCCCGAACCGCCGCAGGCACAGGCCGATGAACACCACAAACGCCAGCGTGCCGGCCAGTCCCACGTTGGAAAGCAGCGCCGATGGCAGCGTGCTCGGACGGTGACTGCCCAGACCGATGCCCATGCCCCAGGTGGTCTCGAAGGCCTCGTAGCCCATGCGGTCCGCCGCGGTCCGGTCCTCGAACGAACTCGACTCGGTCTTGCCGGCGATGCTGCGTTCATAGATGAGCTGGATGTCGTCCTGGTGGGTGCGCACGAAGCCGACCGCCCCGGCCACCGCCAGCA
>DQBD01000289.1:1079-5155 GCA_003526065.1 Gammaproteobacteria bacterium
ACCAGCATTGCCACGACCCACAGCGCCAGCAACGCGTAGGCGGTGGTGGAGGTCGACACCACCAGCGCACCCACCGCCGCCAGCACCATCAGCAACGCGCGCGCCGTGCGATCCGCCAGGTAGCGGCCACTGGCGTACGCGAGAAACCCGCCGTAGGCGTAGGCCAGCGCCGAGGGTTCCGAAAAGGGCCCACTGATCCGCGCGATGTCGCCAAACGCCTGCTCGTGCGCGGTGGCATAGAACGCGTTCGAGTGCAGGAAGGCGTCCGGGAAATAAATGCCGGTGCTGTGCGCCAGCCAGTCCCAGGCGACGAACAGCGTGGCCACGGAAAACGCGCCCAGCACCGCCGTGTGGGCGGTCTTCAGCAGCGCCGGCGCCGGCAGCCGCACCAACCGGTCCGCCAGCAGCAGCGTCAGCAGGATGTTCAGGATGAGGTAGGCGAACTGGTTCAGGTTCTCCGACCGGAAGCTGTACCGCTCGGCCGACGACAGGTCGAACATCTGCCGCCCGGACACCACCCACACGTCGTCCCAGAACACGGCCGTGGCCCAGAACAGCGCGTTCAGGCAGGACAACAGCAGCACCGCCAGCGGCGCCATGCGCAGCAGCACCGCGCGATCCAGGCAGTAGCCGCCCCGCATCAGCGTCAGCACACCGGCCACGCCGAGCAGCAACAACCCCATGAAGTACGCCGGCTGAATGCCGAACGACGCCAGGTTGACCACCGCCGCCGACGTCAGCACCGTGCCGGCGCCAAACGTTGCCAGCTGCGCGCGTAACCCGGCGGTCATGGCCGCCACGCACACTGGAATGAATACCAAGCCGGTCAGCGTCAGCATCGTGGTGCGACCCGACAAGTTTCGCCTGGCACATTCGCTGCATTTTCTGTGCCTGAACCCCGGCCAACGCGCCCCCATGGTGTCCATTTGCACATGCGAATTGCACTGATCACCGAAACCTTCACCACCGGCGTGGGTCGCCACGTGGCGGACCTGATGATCGCGCTGTGCCAACGCGGGCACGAGGTGCACCTGCTGCACGGAAACCGGCGCGTCGACCCGGCCCTGGTGCACCAGGTCGAGGCCCTGCCCGGTGCACACGTGCGCGCCGTGCCCATGAAGCGTGCGCCCCATCCGCGCGATGTGTTCAGCCTGTGGGACATCTGGCGGTACCTGCGAAGCCACGCCCCGTTCGACGTGGTACACGGTCACAGCTCGAAGGGCGGAGCCTATGCACGGCTGCTTACAACGGCGTTACGGGCACGCTGCCTGTACACACCGCACGCCCTGATCACGCTGGCGCCGGATCTGGGCCGCGGCGCACGCCTGCTCTACGGCACCGCCGAACGCCTGCTGGCGCCGCTGACCGACAGCATCGTCTGCTGTTCGGCGGTGGAACGGGCCCACGCCGTTGCCCTCGGCCTGGGTGCGCAGCGCTGCATCGTGGTGCCCAACGGCATCGCCCCATTCGAGGCCGCCCCCCTGGGCGTGCGCCAGCGCGCCGGCCTGGCGCCGGACACCGTGCTGGCGGGCTTCATCGGCCGGCTGGAAACGCAGAAGGCGCCCGACGTGCTGATCGAGGCCATCGGCCAGCTGCACCGGCGCGGCGTGCCGATACACGTGGCCATCGCCGGCGACGGCCGGCTGCGGGAACCGCTGCAACAGCGCCTGCGGGCGCTGGGCGCAGAACCCGCCGTAACGTGGCTGGGCGCCGCCGACGGCCGGCGCCTGCTGGCGGAAGTCGACCTGCTGCTCATGCCCAGCCGCTACGAGGGTTTCCCCTACGTGCTGCTGGAAGCCCTGCACAGCGGCGTGCCGGTGATCGCCACGCCGGTCGGCGGCGTCAGCGAAACGGTCGAACAGGGCAACTGCGGCCGTGTCGTGCCGATGGGCGACGCCGCCGCGCTGGCCGACACCATCGAACACCTGACCCGCGACGCCGCACTGCGCGAGGAACTGGCAACCAACGCGCGCCGGCACGCCGGCGCGTTCGACACCGGCACCATGGCCGGGCGCATCGAAACGCTCTACCGCACCGGCTCCTGCGGCGTCGCCACCGGCACATAGGCGCGGTTGATCCGGCCGCGCACGGCGTCGTACAGACGCGGCGAGCGCGCGCGCACCCAGTGCGACAGCGACGTCTTGGCTATGCTCAGCTCCGCCCGCACACGCGCCGGCCAGACCGGCGCGCCATAGGCAACGGCAATGTCGCGCACCTCGCGCACGGTGCCCCGGAAGGCCCGGTTCGACACACCCTCGTGCGTCATGTGGCCGACGATGCCGGGGTCGTGCACGCCGCGCCCGCCACTGCCCTGCACGCGCTGCAGCCAGTCGTACTCCATGGCGTAGCGGTGCTCCAGGCAGAACAGCCCCACCCGCTCGAACAGCGCCCGGCGGGCCAGCAGCGTGGGGTGATTGACCGGCGGCAGGTGGGTGCGCAGGCCGTCGGCGTAGTGCGGATCCCCCCGGTACACGAAGGCCGGGCGGTCGTCGCGGTAGAACACCAGGTCGCCGAACACGAAGTCGGCGCCGCTTTGCTCCAGCGTGGCCACCGCCCGCGCCAGCTGGCCGTCCGACAGCCAGTCGTCGGCGTTCAGGAACTGCACGTAGGTGCCGCGCGCCAGCGCCACCCCCTTGTTGAACGCGTCGGCGATGCCGCGGTCCGGCTCGCTGATCCAGAAATCCTGCGCCCGCAGGTGGCGCTCCAGCAGCGCCTGGGTGCCGTCCGTGGACCCGCCATCGACCACCACGTGCTCGATGGCCGGGCCCTGCTGCGCCTGCACCGAGGCGATGGTGCGCGCCAGCGTGGCCGCCCCGTTGCGAACCACGGTAATGATGCTGACGCACGGCGGTGGTGCGCTAACCGCTTCGCGGCGGGCGGCCAGGGCGGCGTAGGACATCAGCGTCGGGGCAACCGGATGGAGTTTCTTCATGGCATCACCTGGGTTGACCGGAATCCGGCAAGACTTATGCAAGCTGTGAAGACATGCACATCGTGATCGTCAGTGATTACGGCTATGTCTCCGGCGGCGCCGCGCAGGTGGCCGTCAAGAGCGCTGCCGCGCTGGCCGAACGTGGCATCAAGGTCACGTTTGCCTGTGCCCTGGGACCGCCGAGCCGGGAACTGGACCGGCCCGGCATCACGGTTCACTGCCTCGGAGCTAGCAACATCTGGGCCGTGCGACAGCGCTGGCGGGCCGCCGCGCAGGGCATCTGGAACGCCGCCGCCGGCCAGTGGCTGAAGGCCCTGCTGCACGACTGCGACCCCAGTGAAACCGTGGTGCACATGCACCAGTGGACCAAGGCCTTCAGCCCCAGCGTGCTGGCCGTGGCAACCACCTGCGGACTGCCGTTCGTGGTCACGCTGCACGACTACTTCCTGAGCTGTCCCAACGGCGCCTACTTCGTCTACCCCAAACAGCGCCCGTGCTCGGTGCAGCCCATGTCGGCCGCCTGCTGGGCCACGGATTGCGACGCCCGCAGCGCCACCCACAAGGCCGTGCGCCTGCTGCGCCAGGTGGCCACCGGCGCCGCCGTACGCCGGCGCAGCCACCCGCTGCACGTGATTCACGTCTCCCGCCGCGCGGCGGATGTGGCCCGGCCGCTGCTGCCGGCCGCAACCCGCCACTGGACCCTGCAGAACCCGGTCAACGAGGCGGTGGGACCGCGCGTGGCCGCGGAACGCAACCGCGCCGTGGTGTGCGTTGGCCGCGTCACGGTGGAAAAGGGCTGCGTGGTGCTGGCCAAGGCCGCCGCCCGGGCCCGCATGCCGCTGGTCGTGATGGGCGAGGGCCCGGCCCTGGAACAGGTCCGGCAGGCCAACCCGGACGTGGACATCAGGCCCTGGGGCGACCGCGCGGCGGTCGACCGCTGCTTTGCCGACGCCCGCGTCGTGGCGCTGCCATCGCTGTGGTACGAAACCGGCGGGCTGGTGGTGCGCGAGGCCATGGCCCGCGGCGTGCCGGCCATCGTCACCACCATCAGCGGCGCGTCGGATGCCGTCGGCAGCGCGCACGGCCTGCTGGTACCCCCGGGCGACGTGGACGCCCTGACCAACGCCCTATGCCGCCTGCGCGA
>DQBD01000289.1:5441-6923 GCA_003526065.1 Gammaproteobacteria bacterium
GACGCCCTCGTGCGCCGGCTGAGCGAACAGGCCTACCGCACCATGGGCACCGGCCCCCAGCGGCCCGCCGCGCACGCCGATGGCCTGGTGAACATCTACCGGTCGATTCTGGCCGAACACCGGGCACAGGCCGCATGAAAGTCGCCTACGCCTACGAATTCGACGCCGCCGACCCGATGGTGCAGTCAGGTCACCCCGCTTCGATCCTGCAGCAGCTGACGCAGCGCGGTGTCGACGTGATTCCGGCGTATCCGCTCAACCAACTGACCCGCATGCTGTTCGCACCCAAGGTGCTTTATCACCGCCGGCGTGGGCGGGTCTTTCGGCCCGACCGTCAACCGCTGTTCCTGCGCAGCCTCGCCCGACAGGTGGAACGCCGGCTGGCAGCGGCCCGACCCGACGTCGTGTTTGCGCCGGGGTCGCATGCCGTCGCCATGCTGAACACGCCGTATCCGACCGTGTTCTGCGCCGACGCCACCTTTGCCAACGTGTTGAACGCGTACGACTCATTCAGTCGTTGCGCCGACGAATTCGTCGCACACGGCCATGCCCAGGAGCGCGCCGCGCTGAACCGCTGTGCAGCAGCGATTTTTCCCAGCCAATGGGCGGCGCAAAGTGCCATCGAAGATTACGGTGCCGACCCCGCGCGGGTGCACGTGGTGCCGTTCGGTGCCAACGTGGAGGCACCGGACGCCGGCACCGTGGCCGGCTGGATCGCCGCCCGCGACCTGTCCCCGCTGCGCCTGCTGTTCGTGGGGCGGGAGTGGGAACGCAAGGGCGCCGACACCGTGCTGGCCACCTGCTCGCGCCTGCACGCGGCGGGNNACCCGATGGTGCACATCGGGCGCTATGCGCTCATCAGCCAACCCCCGCTGCACAGCAAAAACCTGCAAGCCTGCCCCCGCAATCGAATTGCCCGTGTGCACTGCGCCCCCGTTCAGTTGCCGCCGTCGAAAGGAAAAAGCCCCACCACTCGGGATGTCTTGCCATGACTTCGACGTTGAACTTCTTCCTCTCGCCCGGCCGCACCGGAACCCAGTGGATAGGCGACCGCCTGGCACGTCACTACAGTGACATTGCGACCGTAGAGCACGAACCCATCCATGCCGACTATGCGCCACGCAAGGCCCTACGCAACCCGAATCTTGGTGCTCTGGCGAATCAGTTACCCACCGTCAAACAGCAACTCGAACACATCGAAACCCTAGTAGGAAAAGGCAAACACTACATAGACGCCGGATGGTGTGTTTTCCCCTGGATACCGTGGTTCATAACCCAGTTCCCAGGCAGGGTAAGACTCGTTCACTTTACTAGGCACCCCGTCCATTTCGCCTATTCCACAGAGAGCCACGCGTTTTACCAGCCTGAGTTGCGCGATGACGGATACACACGCAACGCGCAACTGACACCCACGGACCCCGGCGTTTTGCATGGCGATTACGCGGACCGCTGGGGAGCGATGTCTCCCTTCGAGAAATGCCT
>DQBD01000289.1:7166-9005 GCA_003526065.1 Gammaproteobacteria bacterium
GAAGTCAATGCCTATATCCTCGAAGAGGCCAATCGGCACCCGGAGGTTCCGTATCTGCACATGCGCATGGAGGACCTGACCGCTGACAAACCCGACAGCTGGCAAACACTGCTCAACTTTCTGCAACTGCCCGCCGATCGCCTACCGTCCGACCCAGAACGCACGGAACGCGTCGACCAGTATCGATTCCTGATTGACCGGATCGCCGACNNTTCTGCGAAGCCGCCGCCCACGGCCTGCCCAGCCTGACCACCAACGTCGGCGGCATCCCCACCATCGTGCGCCACGGAAAGACCGGCTACACCCTGTCACCCCAGGCGCCCACCAGCGACTGGGCGGCGCCACTGGCACAGGCCGTGGAAAACCCGGACGCCTACCGGGCCATGGCCCACGCCAGCCGGGCCGATTACGAAGACCGCCTGAACTGGGATGCCTTCGGCGCGCGGCTGTACGAAATTCTGGAACGTGTCATTACCAAGGTGGACTATCAATGTGAGAACACCAGTGATGCGGCAAGCACCGCATCCCTCCCCCACTGATCGGAGCAATGCATGGCCAGCATCTCCCACTGCCCCGCGGACACCCAACACCGCGTCCGCATCGATATAAAAAGCCTATTCTGGCGACTGCCCTACTCGCTGCGCCGAAAAGCATTTCTCTTACTACGCCCCGGGCTCGCCTCTTATTACGAAAAACTACTTCATGGCCGTGACGGCGAATACTCGATACGCCCGATGCTGGCGCAGAAATGCCTGTTCATACATATCCCAAAATGTGCCGGCATCGCGGTAAGCAACGCATTATTCAACTGCCGCGCCGGAGGTCACCTACCGCTGTCGCACTACCAATTAATCATTACACCCCAGCTATACAAACGCCTTTTTAAATTTACGGTGGTTCGCAACCCCTATGCCCGCCTACTGTCTGCCTACACCTTCCTAGCTTCCGGCGGCCTCACCAATGAAGACGCTGCGTGGTCGGCCCGCGTTCTTTCGGCTTATGGGAACTTTTCCGAATTTGTAGAAGGCTGGCTGACACCGGACCGCGCACAACGCACGCTTCACTTCCGGCCACAAAGCTGGTTTCTAAAAATTCCCGGTCAGGAAATTTCAGACATTGACTTTATAGCCCACCAAGAAACCCTATCAACCGACTTTGACCGCCTATGCCAGCGACTTGGCATCATCAACGCATCACTTGGACTGCACAATCGCTCGCCCTCGCACGAAGCCGACTACCGCGCACTGTACTCAGCCCGCGCCCGCCAAATCGCAACCGACGTTTATCAGGAGGACCTTGAGCGGTTCGGCTACAGCTTTGAAAAATTGCTCCCCGCCTCCAAACAATAAGGTTCAGCACCTATCGGCTTATGCCTGCGACTCTCGGCCCAGCATTTCCTTGTCACCCCGCCTCATTGGCGACCACGCCCTTCACGTTTCTTTCAGCCGCTCCCTGATGCAACACATTCCGAAAAACGCCTACAACCACTCCGTGGTCAGGAACATGAACCTTCATGGCCGATCACGCTCCGGAAACCTGAAAACTAAATTATCCGCAATATAAAAAATGCCATCGAAGCATTGCACAGAACCTATTAGTAAAAACGCTGAGGGAGGCGTCCCCAAATCCCACGAGCCGGAGCACCTAATTCTCACGCGCGCTTGCGAGGCTCCAACACCTGCGCCAACCGGCCAAAGTGATAGCTCGCGCCAACCGGATGTCGCGCCCGGCCAGGGAAAGGCAGCGCCTTTGCACCCCAGCGCGCGGCGTACCACAGGGCGGCCAGTGGCCGCAGGCGCAACAGGCGACTGGCCCGGCGGCGGCCCATCAGGGGCGAGG
>DQBD01000289.1:9076-10249 GCA_003526065.1 Gammaproteobacteria bacterium
CGGCCAGGGAAAGGCAGCGCCTTTGCACCCCAGCGCGCGGCGTACCACACGGCGGCCAGCGGCCGCAGGCGCAACAGGCGACTGGCCCGGCGGCGGCCCATCAGGGGCGAGGAAAGCTCCAGCCTGACCGCAGCACGGCCCATCTCGAAACTCAGGCGCCGCGCATAGTCCAGCGACAGGCGGCCGGGCGGCATGAAGTGTTGCAGGCGAAGCCGTGGCTCGTACCAGAGCACCCAACCGGCGCCGAGCAAGGCACGACACAGTTCGCTGTCCTCGCCACCGGCAAGGCTGGTGCCACTGCGGCCGACCAGGCGCGGCGCGAAGCCGGCGGCATCCAGCGCCGCGAGCGCCTCACGGCGGATCGACAAGCCGGCACCGTACAGATAACCCCGCGTCGCCGGCACCGGCCCGGCTGCCATCCCCTGCGGGCCGCAGGCGTACAGGTGCTGCACGCGCTCGAACCAGGGCGGGATGGCGCCCTCGGAAACCGGCTCGGCCCAGGCACCCACCGCGCCCACACCGGGCTGCGCGCTGAACACCTCGGCAAGCACCGCCAGCCAGCGCGCATCCACCCAGTTGTCGTCGTCGACGAAACTGACGATGTCGCCCTGTGCCGCGCGAATGCCGGCCCAGCGGGCATAGTTCAGCCCCTGACGCGGTTCCGGCACCACCTGCAGCGGGGCCGGCGCGCCGGCCTGTGCCCACAGGTTCCGGGCGCAGGCGGGCGTGTCGTCGGTGGACGCGTTGTCCACCACCACCACCTCCCAGTCCAGCCCCGGCGGTACGTTCACCGCCGCCAGATGCCTCAGGGTAGACGGCAGGCGCTGCACGCTGTTGTGACAACACAGCACGACCGATACCGACGCCGTCATGTCGCCCTCCGGGCACGCAGGTAGCCGAACAACACCCCGGGCGCCCACAGCCCCCGGACCATGACCACACCCTGGCGCCGGGTGCGGGCAAACAGGAAATTGATGGCCACGACGCTGACCAGCCGGGGCAGCACACTTGCCCAGGCGGCACCCGTGGCCCCCAGCGGCGGTATCAGCCACCAGGCCAGCAGTGCATTGGCGACAAGGTTTACGCCCGCAGCCAGCAGGTTGAAACGCGGCAGATCCTCGGCAATCAGGGTCCGGGAGCGGGCCACCCCCAGCGCAACCAGCGGCAGCGACC
>DQBD01000212.1:0-138 GCA_003526065.1 Gammaproteobacteria bacterium
TGTCGTCGAATTCGTACACCGCGATGTCGGACGGAATGCGGCCGCGCTGCATGCGTCCGACGTTGACGAAGTGTCGGCCGTCACGTGACCAGAACCCCCCCCGGAAGTCCACCGACACATCCTCGGCCAGCGCCGCCG
>DQBD01000212.1:420-2883 GCA_003526065.1 Gammaproteobacteria bacterium
AGCAGCATCAGCACCAGCAGTGCCAGGCCCGGGGCCAGCACCATGCCGATCAGCCGCCGCAGTGGCAGGCCGGCGGCGCGGATGGCCAGAATCTCGTTGCCGTCGGCCAGCAGGCCGAGCGGTACCAGCGTGCCGAGCAGGGCGATCACCGGCGTGGCGTCCAGCAGCCGGCGCGGCAGCATCATCAGCACGTACAGGAAGGCGTCGACCAGGGTGTAGGTGCCCTCGACGTCGTCCAGTTGCTGGACGAGTTCGATGAAGCTGAACAGCGCCACGAACACCAGCGCCACCAGCAGGTAGCCCTGGGCCATGGAGCGGGCCAGGTAGCGGGCCAGGATCATGTGCGTCGTCGCCGCCAGCGCGGCATCCACATCAACAGTGCCAGCACCCCGCCGGCCGCCAGCGGCACCAGCAGGACACCCGGCCATGGCGGCAGGTCGCCGTTCTCGACCGCGTCCATCGCCACCGCCAGCAGGTTGTAGTAGACCATGCAGCCGAACAGTCCGGCGGTCAGCTTGCTCGACCGGCTGCGTCGTGGCGGCATGCGGCTGATGGGCACGCCGAGCAGCCCCAGCAGCACGGTCGACAGTGGCGCGGCGATGCGCCACTGCAGCTCGGCCGTGTCTTCCGGGTTGTCGGAGGCCGCCAGTTCGCCGTTACTGGTGGATTTGCGGCGCTTGCGGACGGTGACCTGTTCTTCGTCCAGCCGCAGCGCCAGTGTCTTGTAGCGCACCACCATGTCGTTGCCGAGGCTGTCGCCGCTGCCGGCGTCGAGCTGGTAGAAGCGGCCGTTGTGGAACTCCACCACCTGACGGCCGTCGTCGCCGGTCAGCTGGCGCGCGCGCTCGGCAAACACCACCGCCTCGCCCTGGGCGCCGGCGTCGGCATGGGTGAACACCTGCAGTCGGTCGTCACCGTCGGCCGCTTCGCTGAACATCACCAGGCCGCCGGCGAAATCGGCGTAGAAGCGACCCGGCGGCAGGCGGGTCAGGTCGAAGCGGCTGTCGGCGCCGGCCTCCAGCCGGTAGACGTTCTGATACAGCTGCGGGCGCACCACCAGCGAGGCGGTGGCCACCACCAGCGCCACCGGCACCGCCAGCCACAACACGGCGCTGATCAGCCAGCGCTCGCCCAGACCCGAGGCGGCCAGGGCGGTCGCTTCCTGGTCGCGTTGCAGGCGGCCCAGGCCCAGTGCCACCGACAACAGCAGCGCCATCGGCACGATGGCATCCAGGCTGATGATCAGCTTGAGGCCGATCAGGATGGCGGCCAGTCCGGCCGGCAGGGCACCGCTGGCCGCCTCGCCCAGGAAGCGGGCCGAACTGTAGCCGGTGAACACCAGCAGCAGGCTGCCACACACCACCGCAAACGGGCTTGTAAGCTCGCGCAGCAGGTAGCGTCGAAGAATCATGGGGCGGGCGGATTCGGGGCGGAAGGCGGGCGGGCAGTCTAGCAGGCCGCGCGGTGCCCTTGGGTCGGCCCCGCGGCGCCGTGTGCTAGGCTTCGCGCCGGCATGGCCGGCCCGGTATTCGGTATCACCGGCCAGCCACCGGGCCGCCCGGCCCGGCGACCGCGTCGCGGTCGGTTGTTTTCCCTGTCCTTGCGGAGTCCCGAACCCAGTCATGCAGGCCGTCATCCTGAGCGCCGGCCAGGGCCGGCGCTTGTTGCCGCTTACCGCCGATCGTCCCAAGTGCCTCATCGACCTGCACGGCAAGACGCTGCTGCAATGGCAGCTCGATGCCCTGCTGGCCGCCGGTGTCGGGCCGATCACGGTGGTTACCGGCTATGCCGCCGCCGCCGTCGAGGCCCTGCTGGAGCGCCACTACGACAGCCGGGTGGTGCGCGCGCAGTTCAATCCGTTCTTTCAGGTGGCGGACAACCTGGGCAGCTGCTGGATCGCCCGCGACGCGTTCGAGGGCGACGTGCTGCTGCTCAACGGCGACACCGTGTTCGAGACGCCCGTGGTCGAGCGGTTGCTGGCGGCGCCGCCCGCGCCGATCCGCCTGACGGTGGACAGCAAGGCCGGCTACGACGACGACGACATGAAGGTGGTGCTCGACGGCGAGCGGCTGCTGCGCATCGGCAAGCACCTGCCGGTGGACGCGGTCGATGCCGAGTCGATCGGCCTGCTGCGCTTCGACGCCGCCGGGGCGCGGCGGTTTCGTCAGGCGGTGGAACTGGCGTTGCGCGAACCGGACGGCCTGCGCTGGTGGTATCTGTCGGTGATCGACCGTCTGGCGGACGAGGGGGTGGTGCAAACCTGCTCGATCAGGGGGCTGCGCTGGGGCGAGGTGGACTTCCCGCGTGATCTGGAACCGGCCCGGGCGGTGGTGGCCGACGCCTGACGGCCGCTCAGGCGCCGTCAGCCAGTAGCGCCTGCACCAGTTCGAGGTCGGCCGGCGAGTCGACGTCGACGGCGGCGCGCGGGTCGTCCAGCAACACCGCGCCCAGGCGCGCGCCGAC
>DQBD01000212.1:3033-10751 GCA_003526065.1 Gammaproteobacteria bacterium
GCCTGCACCAGTTCGAGGTCGGTCGGCGAGTCGACGTCGACGGCGGCGCGCGGGTCGTCCAGCAACACCGCGCCCAGGCGCGCGCCGACCCGCTGCGACAGGCGTCCGAAGCCGTCGGCCAGCGTCAGCTGGTGCGTCAGGTATTTCAACAACGTTCCAGGGCCAAGTGCCGCCGCCAGCCGGTGCGGCTGTTTGCGCCGCTGTTCGAGCTGACGCCAGAAGGCCGGCGCCCGGCGCCCGGCCGGGTTCAGGAAGGCGAACAGGTTGCAGCCGCAAAAGGCGCCGTCGCGAAAGCGCAGCGCCGTGCGGCGTGACTGTGGAAACGCCGCTCGCACGCCGGCCAGTTCGGTGAGGCCGACCACGGCATCGTTGCCGCTGGCCAGCGCCGCGCCGCAGAAGCGGTCGACCCAGGCGCTGCGCAGCAGGGCGTGATCGGCGGTGGTCAGCAGCACAGGCTGGTCGTTTGGCAGGCGCTCCAGCGCCGCCAGTGCCGAGGTGCTCGGCGACGGCTGCGGCGGCAGCCAGGCCAGCCGGCCGGTGGCGATCAGCGCCGACAGCGCCGGGCAGTCGGCCAGCAGCGCCTGATCCGGGCCGACCAGCGTCATGCCCCCTATCGCGGAGCTGGCGCCGAGCGCGTCGAGTACCCGCAGCACCATGGGTTGGCCGGCCAGTGGCAGCAGCGCCTTGGCGGACACGCCGGTGTGGCGCAGCAGGGGGTCGTCCGGGCCGCGGTCGCCGGCCAGCACGATGGCGTGAAAGGTGCCGCTCACAGCGCCTTGCCGTAGACGCGGTAGCGCTTGTAGCAGCGGCTGCCGAGGGACTCGATGATGCTGCACATGCCGCGGTTGTCTTCCAGGATCCACGACATTTCGGCCTGCGTGGCGCCGCGGCGCAGGGCGGTCTGACGCGCGGCGTCGATCACCAGCATGGCCAGTGCGCTGCCCAGGCGTGTGCGCTGCAGGTGCGGGCGCACGCCCATCAGCGCCACGCGCACCCCCTTGGGGTGGCGCACCTTGAGGCGCCACAGCAGCTTGGCCCAGCCGAACGGTGCCAGGCGGCCGTCGAGGTCGGCGATCGCCTCGTTGAGGTTGGGCAGCACGGCGATCATTGCCACCGGTTCGCCGTCGATCTCGGCGATCTGCACGAAACCGGGATCGACCAGCCAGCGCACCAGTTGGCCGAGCTGCTTGAACTCGGCCTCGGTGAACGGTACGAAGCCCCAGTTGCCGGCCCAGGCATCGTTGAAGATGTCGCGCAGGATGGCGATGTCGCGGTCGAGGTGCCGGAAGTCGACCGGCCGCAGCGATACCTTGTCGCGCTCGCGTGCGATGACCCGCCGCGCGGCCGGGGGGAACTCGAAGTCGGTGCCGACGATGTAGGCCAGCATATCCTTCGCCTTGGCGTAGCCGAGTGCCTCCAGGCGGGGGCCGTAGTACGGCAGCGCATGCCCCATCATCACCATCGGTGGCGCGTCGAAGCCGTCCACCAGCAGGCCGCATTCCTCGTTGATGGACAGGTTGAACGGGCCCCGCACCTCGGTCGCGCCCTGCTGGCGCAGCCAGCCCTCGGCGGTGCCGAGCAGGGCGGCGAACACCTCGGCGTCGTCCTCGGCCTCGAGCAGGCCGAAGTAGCCGACCTGCTCGCCGTGCGTCGTCGCGTGCAGGGTGTCCACCTGCGCGCTGATGCGCCCGACCACCGTATCCCCGCGTTTCGCCAGCCAGGCCTGAAGGCGCAGGTGCTCGAACACCGGGTTTCGCGGCGACAACAGCTCGTGCCGCTCGAGCAGCAGCGGTGGCACCCAGTGCGGATCGTGTTGGTACAGACGTTGCGGCAGGGCCCAAAACGCCTGTCGGCCGGGTCGGCCCGACAGCGGTTCGATACGGAGTGCTTGCAGCTGGCTCAAAATGGGATACACCGGTGCGTGGAAGTGGCGCGGCGCACCTGGCAGGGTGTCTAGTGGTATGCGCCGGCGCACCAACATGCGCTATATTTCGCGATTATTTCATGACACTGCTTGCGCCTTAGCCGGCGCGGGCTTCACGCAGGGAGTCGCCTTGCGCATTGTGCCAGCGTCGTGTCCGCGCCACCCGCCACGCAGTGGCAGCCGCAGCTCGTGGTGCTCTACGCCGTGAATGCGACCGCGGCCAAATTCGGTGACCCCGGCACACGCATCGGTCAATGCGGGGCCTGGACCGTGCTGGTCCGGCCGCGTCAGCCGACCCTCGGGTCGCTGGTGCTGGTGTGTGATGAGCCGGTGAACGCATTCGGGCAGGTGAGTGCCGGCGCGTATGCCGATCTGCGCCAGGCCACGCAGCGTATCGAGCGTCTGCTGGCCGAAGCGTTCGCCTACGACAAGATCAATTACCTGATGCTGATGATGGTTGACCCCGACGTGCATTTCCACGTGCTGCCGCGTTATGCGCAGCCGCGGCAGTTCGCCGGCCGCAGCTGCGTTGATGCGGCCTGGCCCGGCCCGCCCGACCTGGCGCACGACCTCGATCTCGGGGCCGCCGCGACCGCGTCCCTGGTCGCCCATCTGCGGGGCCGTTGGGCATGAGCGGCGCGCCGGTGTCGGCCCGCCGCGGTGCGGGTGCCGGCCTGCTGCAGCCCACGCCGACCCAGAATACGCTGGCGCTGCGCTTCGCCGATTTCGACACCTTGACGCAGGCGCTGGATTACGCCGCCCAGGGCGTCACCGGCTGCAATTTCCACGACCCGCGCGGCGAGCTGGTGCTGGCGCTGCCGTACGCGCAGCTGCGCGAGGATGCGCTGGACATGGCGCGCCGCCTGGCGGGTCTCGGTCTGCCGCGGCAGGCGCGCGTGGCCCTGGTGGCCGAAACCGACCCCGATTTCGTGCGCCTGTTCTTCGCCTGCCAATATGCCGGGCTGGTGCCGGTGCCGCTGCCGGCGGCGGTGCACCTGGGCGGGCGCGAGGCCTATGTGCGCCAGTTGAGCGCCATGCTGGACAACTGTCAGGCCAGTGTGGCGGTGGCGCCGGAGAGCTTCGCCGACATGCTGCAGACCGCGGCCGTGGGCGCCAAGCTGGCGTTTTGCGGCACGCCCGCGCAGTTTCGGCAGTTGCCAGCGGTGTCGACGGCGCTGCAGGCGGCGGGTCCCGATGAACTGGCCTACCTGCAGTACACCTCCGGCAGTACCCGCTTCCCGCGTGGGGTGATGATCACCCATGCCACGGTGATGCAGAACCTGCGGGGCATCGTGCGTCACGGCCTGGCCATCCGCGAGGATGACCGCTTCATGTCGTGGCTGCCGTTCTACCACGACATGGGGCTGGTCGGTCTGGTGTTCTCGCCGCTGGCGGCGCAGCGCTCGGTGGACTACCTGGGCACGCGCGATTTCGCCATGCGTCCGCGCCAGTGGCTGACGCTGATGTCGCGCAATCGCGCCAGCATCGCCTTCAGCCCCCCGTTCGGCTACGCCCTGGTCGGGCGGCGCCTGCGCGCGTCGGACGTGGCGCAGTACGACCTGTCGGCCTGGCGCATCGCCGGCGTCGGTGCCGAGACCATTCGCGCCGAAACGCTGGAGCATTTTGCCGAGGCATTGGAGGGCAGCGGATTTCGACCGCAGGCCTTCCTGCCCTGTTACGGCATGGCCGAGTGCTCGCTGGCGGTCAGCTTCGCGCCGCTGGCGGCGGGTGTGGATACCGACCCCATCGACGCCGAGGCGCTGGCCGCCCAGCGCGTTGCACGGCCTGCGGACGAGGCCAGTGCCGGTGTGACGCGTTTCGTCGACTGCGGTACGGCGCTGCCGGGTCACGACATCGAGATCCGCGACGCGGCCGGCCGGCGCCTGCCGGAACGGCGCTGCGGCACCATTTTCGTGCGCGGACCGAGCGTGATGTCCGGCTACTTCGGCGACGCGCAGGAGACCGCCCGCGTGCTGTCCGCGGACGGCTGGCTGAACACCGGCGATGTCGGTTACCTGGCAGAGGGCCGGCTGTTCATCACCGGTCGCGAGAAGGATCTGTTCATCATCAACGGCCGCAACATCTGGCCGCAGGATCTCGAGTTCCTGGCCGAGCAGCAGCCCGAGCTGCGCCCGGAGGATGCGTCGGCCTTTGCCGTGCCCGGTGGCGACGGCGGAGACCTGGCGGTGCTGGTGGTGCAGTGCCGCGAACAGGATCCGCTGCGCCGGGTCGACCTGGTGACGCGCCTGCAGGCGCTGATCAAGGCCGAACTGGGCATTCCCTGTTTCATCGAGCTGGTGCCCCCGCACACGCTGCCGCGCACCTCGTCCGGCAAGCTGTCGCGCTCCGGCGCGCGGCGCGATTTTCTGGCCCGCAACGGCGAGACGCTGGAGCCGAGCCGCCTGACACAGGGCGTTGACTGAGGCCGGCGGCGCGACGGTAGCCGTCACCGGGGCCACCGGTTTCATCGGCGCCGCGGTGGCGCGCCGGCTGGCCGGAGACGGTTGGCGGGTGCGCCTGCTGGCCCGACCCGGTTCCCAGGGCCGCCTGCCCCTGTTGGCCGGTGCCCAGCCGGTGATCGGCGAGTTGACCGATCCGCCCACGCTGCAGCGGCTGCTGCAGGGGGCACAGGCGGTGGTGCACTGCGCGGGTGCGGTGCGTGGCGCCACGCCCGGCGATTTCGAGCGCGTCAACGTCGCGGCGCTGGCTGGCCTGCTGGACGCAATGGATCAGGCCGGTGCGCCGCGGCTGCTGCATCTGTCCTCCCTGGCGGCGCGCCATCCCGAACTGTCGCATTACGCGGCCAGCAAGCGGGCCGGCGAGCGGTTGCTGGTGCAGCGCCTGCCGGTGGCGCGGCGCCTGATTCTTCGTCCGCCGGCCGTGTATGGCCCGGGCGATCGCGAGCTGCGTCCGTTGCTCGATGGCATGGCACGCGGACTGGCGGTGCTGCCGGCGCCACGCACGGGACGCTTCTCGTTGCTGCACGTCGACGACCTGGCCGCCCTGGTCGTCGCCCTGCTGGCCGGTACCGTGGGGTGGGGCGACATTCACGAGCCGGACGACGGCCATCCCGGCGGCTACGACTGGCAACAGTTGACCGCTGCCGTGGCGCACGTGTCGGGGCGACGCGTGCGCACGGTGACCGTGCCGGGCGGGCTGCTGGCCTTGCTGGGCGCCGCCAACGAGTTGCGTGCGCGCCTGTTCGGACCTTCGCCCATGCTCAGCCGGGGGAAGGCGCGGGAACTGCGCTGGCTGGACTGGGTGGCGGCCGGCAATGCCGGTGTTTCGGGCAGCGGCTGGGTGCCGCGCATCGGCCTCGAGCAGGGCCTGCGCGACACCTTCACGGGCTGAGGCGGGCGCACCGCTGTCGTGCGGGCGGCTATACTGCCGCCCACACCGGCCCGGACATCAGGTGAGCAGGAGGGACTTCATGGCAGTTGGCGCAGGGCGCATCCTTGAGACCTTGAAGTCCCGTTTGAGTGCCGTCACCGGCAACGATGCCGTAACCGAACAGACCGACCTGGTCGGCGACCTCGGGCTGGACTCGTTGCAGGTCATGGAGCTGCTGATGGAAATGGAAGATGCCTTCGACATCTCGATCCCGGTCAACGTCATGGCCGAGGTCCGCACCGTGGGCGAACTGGCCGGCGCGGTGCAGGCACTGCTGAACTGACCTGCCTCGTGAGGTTGTTCGAGAAACTCGCCCATGCGGCCGCGGTGCGGCGCGATGTGGTCAGCAGCGGCGGCCTGGTGCCGTTCGGTGTCACCGTCGAGCGCCTGTTGTCGCCCACCGAGGGCCTGGTGGCCGGCCGCCGGGTGATCCTGGGCGGCACCAACAACTATCTGGGCCTGACCTTCGACCAGACCAGCATCGAGGCCGGTGTGGTGGCGCTGCGCAGTGAGGGCACCGGTACCACCGGCTCCCGCATGGCCAACGGCAGCTACGCCGGCCATCTGGCTCTGGAACACGAGTTGGCGGATTTCTACGGCTGGTCGCAGGCGATCGTCTTCTCGACCGGTTATCTGGCCAACCTTGGCATGATCAGCGCGCTCACCGGGCCGGGCGACGTCCTGGTCATCGACGGTGACTGCCACGCCAGCATCTACGATGGGTGCCGCCTGTCCGGGGCCGAGGTGATCCGCTTTCGGCACAACAATGCGGCCGATCTCGATCGCCGCCTGGGCCGTCTGGGCGAGCGGGCGCAAAATGCGCTGGTCATCGTGGAAGGCATCTACAGCATGCTCGGCGACCAGGCGCCGCTGCACGACATCGTGGCCGTCAAGAATCGCCACGGTGCCATGCTGATGGTCGACGAGGCGCACTCGCTGGGTGTGCTGGGTGCCAACGGTCGCGGCCTGTGCGAGGCCGCCGGGGTGATGGACGACGTCGATTTCGTGGTCGGCACGTTCAGCAAGAGCCTGGGCGGGGTCGGTGGGTTCTGCGTCAGTCCGCATGCCGAACTGGGTCTGGTGCGCTACGCCAGCCGGCCGTACATCTTCACTGCCTCGCCGTCGCCCGCCACCATCGCGTCCACCCGCGCCGCACTGGCGGCCTTGCGCAGCCGGCCGCAGCTGCGTCAGCGCCTGTGGCACAACGTGTCGCGCCTGCATGGTGGGTTGACCGCGCTCGGCCTGCCGCCGGCGGCCGAGCCCAGCCCGGTGCTGGCGGTGTTGCGCGACAGCCGCGATCAGGCGCTGGCCGACTGGCAGGCGCTGCTGGACGCCGGCGTGTACGTCAACCTGATGGTGCCGCCGGCCACGCCGGGCGGCATCAGCCTGCTGCGCTGCAGCATCAGCGCCGCGCATACCGACGCGCAGATCGACCAGATCCTGAACGCCTTTCGCGCCCTGCCGGGCGCCGGCCACGCTGCCACGGGGCAGGCCGCCCTGGCATGAGCCGCGCGGCCATGCGGTCCGAACCCGTATCACCGGCCGCCCTGCTCACACCGGTGCGGCTGCAGGTGGCGCCCGGTCACTCCCCCGACCCGCGCCCGCCGGTGCGGATCTTCGTCGGCACCGAGCCGGTGCAGCACCGCGCCGAGCGGGTGTTCTTCCATGCGCTGCGCAAGGTGCGCAATCCGGCGCGCGTGTACGAGGTGTACCGCATGCTGCGCCTGCCGGGCTTCGCCCAGGGACGCTGGCGTACCGGTTTCACGAACTTCCGCTTCGCCATCCCGGACCTCGCCGGGCGACACGGGCGCGCCCTGTACAACGACGTCGACGAAATCTATCTGGGCGATCCGGCCGAGCTGTTCGACCGGCCGATGGGCGAAGCGGGTTACCTGGCCCTGACCCCCTCGGACACGGCGGTGATGTTGCTCGACTGCGCGCGCATGGCGCAGGTGTGGACACTGGAGCGCGCGCAGCGCCTGGGCAAGAAGACCCTGCTGGAACTGGCCGCCGAGAAGCCCGGCCTGTGGGCGCCGCTGCCGGCGCAGTGGCATGCCCGGGACACCGAGTACCGTCCCGGCTTCACCACCTGCCTGCATTACACGGCACTGAACCTGCAGCCGTGGCATCCGACACCCGAGCAGTACTCCTACCACCCGCATCCGCTGGGCGAGCTGTGGCGCGATCTCGAGCGTGAAGCCGACGCCGCCGGCTACGAGATTTTCAGCGCCGCCGCGCCAAGCCCGGCCTATGGCGATGCCGCCGCCCGGCTGGCGGTGCCGCCGCGCTGGCGGCTGCCGGCCGACGTTGCTCGATGGGTCGGGCACGCAGCCAGCGTGGTGACGGTAGGTCCGCTCGACGCGGCCGGTTTCGGTCGGGTACAGGCGGTCGAGCTCGACCGCCT
>DQBD01000027.1 GCA_003526065.1 Gammaproteobacteria bacterium
AGGCGCTGCGCTGGTCGGCGCCGCAGGCCATCGATCCCGCGCAGCTGCCGGCGGCCAACGGCCCGCTGCTGACGGCGGCGCGCTTGCCGGATGTGTATGCCATCAGCGGCGGCTTCGACGGCGACCGGGCGGCATTCCTGCAGCGGGTGCGCCGTTTGCCGTCACGCGGGGTGCGTGTGCTGTGCCTGCGCTGCCCGGGCCTGGCGCCGGATGCGTATCGGACGCTGGCGGCAGCCGTCATCGGGGTGGCGCGGCCACTGGGCGTGGCCGTCATGCTGCACGGCGACGACGCCGAACTGGCCACGCTGGCGCAGACGCTGGACGCGGCCGGCGTGCACCTGCCGTCGCGCGCGTTGCGCAGCGGGGTGAAGCGTACGTTGCCGGGTGCGTTGTGGTTGGCCGCCTCCTGTCACGATGCCGACGAACTGGCCGCCGCCGCTGCGGTTGGCTGCGACTTTGCCGTGCTGTCACCGGTGGCGGCCACGGCCAGTCACCCGCAGCAGGCGCCGCTGGGCTGGGCACGGTTCGAGGCGCTGCTGGAAACGGTGTCGCTGCCGGTTTACGCGCTCGGCGGCATGCGGTTCGACGACGCCGCCCGCGCCCGCCACCACGGCGGACGTGGCGTGGCGGTGCTGCGCGCGGCGTGGGACTGAGGCGGTCGCCGGCTCAGTCGCCGGCGTGGCGGCGCAGCATCTGGTACAGCGCGTCCTTCAGGCGCAGGCGTTCCTTCTTGCGCGCTTCCAGGTAGCTGTCGGCCGTGTTCTGGGCGCCGGTCTCGATGCGGTGCACCTCGTGGTCGAGCTCGTGATACTGCGCGAACAGGCTGGCGAAGTGCGGGTCGCTGACCTTCAGCGTGTGGATGGCGTCGTGGAACTCGGGAAATTCGTGGTGCAGGTCGTGTTTTTCGAGACTCATCGGGAGTGCCTTGCCGTTGCCGTCGGCGGGCTGCCGACGGCCTGCGCCCAGACTAATCCCCGACTCGATGGCGTGCGTTGATTGCCGGCAAGCAGGCGCGATCAGGGCGCGTTGAGGTAGCCGCGTCGCGTGGCCAGCTCGATGGCCGCCCGGGTCGGCTGGTTGAGGTCCATCACCGCCGCGGCGGCCGGCGTGAACCAGCCGATCTCGACCGATTCGTAGTTCTTGCGCGGCGCGGGGCGGCCTGGGACGCGTGACACGTAGTTGATCAGCAGGAAATGCCGCGGTTCGAGAAATTCCGGGCTCTCGATGCAGTCCTGGATGCACAGCCAGTCGGCGTGCTCGACAGCAAGGCCGGTCTCCTCGCGCAGCTCGCGCCGGTAGGCGTCGAGCAGGGGCTCGCCGTAGTCGATCTTGCCGCCCGGCAGGCCCCAGCGGCCGGACCATTTGGCCGTGCGCACCAGCAGCAGCTCGCCGGTGTCGGCCACCAGCAGGCCGCCGACGGTGGCGATCACCCGCCGCTCGCTGGCCAGCAGGTGTTCGCGGTCGATGAGGTCGATGATGGCCCGCACATCGGCGAAGGCGTGATCCGGCCGCTCGGCGCGCAGGCGATCCTCGGTGGCATAGCCGTACAGGGCGGCGCCGGCGATGACGCCGGCCGCGTGGGCGGCCTCGATGTCGTGCGGGGTGTCACCGACGTAGAGGGTCTGGTCCGGCCGGAAACCCGACGCACCGACGATGCGCTGCAACACCGGCACCTTGTCCGCCGCGCCGCCGCCGATGTGGCGGAAGAAGCCGTCCAGGTGCAGGTGTGTCAGCAGCTGTTCCAGCAGCGCCGTGGGCACGCTGGAGCACAGGCTCAGCGCCACGCCACGCAGGCGGCACACATGCAGCAGCGCCGGCACATGGTCGAACAGCGGCGCCTCTTTCATGCGCGCGGCGAAGCGGTCGAAGAACACGGCGTCGATCTGTGCCCGCGGCACGTCGCCGATGAAGCGCCGGTAGAAGCGCTCCACCGGCAGCGTGAACTCGCGCCGGTAGGTGGCCTCGTCGACCGCGGCGGCGCCGAAGTGCGCCAGCGTGTCGTTGGTGGCGGCCAGTGTCAGGGCGCGGTCGTCGGCCAGCGTGCCGGCCCAGTCGAGAATGAGGTGGCGGATCATGGCGTCGCCCGGTGGCTTCGGCGCATTGTCGGGGCCGCTCAGGGCATCAGCAACTGCCGATACAGCGGCGCCAGCAGCAGGTAGAGCAGGATCGAGGCGGTCAGCGCGGCACCGTACAGCTCGGTGTCCAGCCGGTAGCGGTGGGTCAGGATGATGCCCACCGCCGGGCAGGCGGAGGCCATGACCACCGCCAGTATCGCCAGCGTTTCGCCGCGCAGGCCGAGCGCGTAGGCGAAGGCCACGCCCAGCGCCGGTCCGAGCACCTGGCGTACCAGCAGCGCCGGCACGGCGGCGCCGAGCCGGCGCATGGCGCCCAGGCGCAGCGACAGGCCGACCACGAACACCATCAGCGGGATGGCGGCGTCGCCGATGTAGCGCAGCATGCCGACCAGACGATCGGGCACCGGAATGCCGAGCAGGTTGACCGCCAGCGCCAGGAACACGGCCCAGGCCGGCGGCAGGCGCAGGATCTCGCGGCCCAGCGACACCGGTGTCTGGCCCTCGGCGTGGCGTGCCGCCACGGCCACGCCGACGGTCCAGATCAGCAGGATGGTGGCGATGATGTCGTAGGCGAACACCACCGCCATGGCGTCGCTGCCGAACAGGCTGACCACCACCGGCAGGGCGATGGAGCCGTTGGCGAAGCCGGCGGCCAGCAGCATGGCACCTTGACCCTGGCGCGACAGCCCGGTCCGCCGGCCCAGCAGGCGATAGGCCGCGGCGGCCAGCAGCAGGCCCCCCAGGCTGCACACGTAGCCGGCGGCCGGGATGACCGCCAGGGCGGCGTTCAGCGGCGCCCGCGACATGATGGCGAAGATCAGCGCCGGACCCATCAGGTAGATCATCAGCATGTTCAGCGCTTGCGCCAGATGGGCGGCGTCGACGCCGCC
>DQBD01000269.1 GCA_003526065.1 Gammaproteobacteria bacterium
AGCGTCGCCGCCAGTGCCGCTTCCGATCTCGGCACTGGCGGCGACGCTGGATGCGCCCGTCGACCGCGTGGCGCTGCGGGCGCGCGGCAGCCTGTTCAGCGCCGACCGCGCGGCCGATGCCTACCTGGCGCTGCTGCTGCCTGCGGACGCCTAGGCGGCTTCAGTCGCCGACCACGATGCGGGCGATGTCCGGGCTCGGGAACATCAGGTCGAGCCAGTTGTCGGCCAGCGGCTGGATGACCTCCACGAACAGGCCGCACAGCGGCTGCCCGCCGTCGAAGTAGGCGAAGGCCATCAGGCCCGGGATGCTGGCCGACTGGCCGACCACGATGCCGCGCTCGGACAGGGCCTGCGCGGCGCGCTCGAAATCCGGCGGCGGCGCCAGCGTGACCATGATGTGGTGCACGCACTCGCCGCGCCGGTCGAGCGCATCGCGGTAGATGGTGGGCCCGTCGAGCGGCTCGACCAGCTCGAAGCAGGCGCTGCCGCGACGGCCGATGGACAGGCGGGCGGTGTGTTCCACCGGCTGGCCGTAGTACCGGCAGTCCGGCATCTGGGAACTGTCGATGCCGATGTCGACCCAGGCCTCGACCCCGAGCAGGGCGCGAAAGCGCGCCTTGGCGGCGTCCAGGTCGCGGACCATCATCGATACCTGGTAGAGCTTCTGCACCGGCAGGATGGCATCGCCGGGCAGGTACAGCGGCTCGCCGGGGGCAATCAGCGCGTCGGCGTCGGCGAACACCAGGCCCAGGCCACCGAGCGCCGCGCGGCTGTCCAGCAGCCGGCGCCGGCCGCCGTGTTCGTCGTGTTCGGCCAGGGTGGTCATGCCCGCTGCCGTCTGTGCCTGTGTCACCGCCGCCCAGTGCGGGGCCGGGATCACCACGTGGCTGGGTCCCTCGCCGCAGCGCTCGAGGGCGTCCGCCCACACCCCCGATTTCGGTTCGATGAGTTCGATGCCGACGCCGTTGCCGTAGCCGACAGCCTGTCGGTGGCTGTAGTCGTGGCCGTCCCCGGTGCGTCCGCTGCAGTCGGCGACGCGCCAGTCATTGATGCCGAAAAAGCGCGCGTACTCGGCGGCGGCGGCGCGGCAGTCGCGCGTGAGCACGCCGACCCGGGCAATGGCGGTGACGGGCAGCGGCATGGTGACCTCCTGGAGGGTTCAAGCTGAGGGGGGTGAGCACCACGGCACGGGGAGGTGCCTTCATGGGCCGCCGGGTCGGCCACCCATGAAGGAAACCGGGCATCCCGATTTCGGTTTCCGTGGTCCCGGGAAGTCCTGGATGGACTTGTCCGGACGTCCAATTCACAGATTCGGCGGAATGAACAGCATGGCGATCATCATCATCAGGCCGATCGGTACTCCCACCATGAACGAGTAGCCGGCAAAGCGGCCAAAGCGCACGCCGGTGATGGCGACGATGGGAATGGCCATGTACGGATGCACCAGGTTGGTCAGCGAGCCACCGTGCATGTAGGCGATCAGGGTGGTGGTGACCGACACGCCCAGTTCGCGCGCCGCCGGGATGACGTAGGGCGCCTCGATGATCCACTTCGAGCCGGCCGACGGCACGAAGAAATCCATGATGCCCGAGTAGACATAGACCACCAGCGGGAACAGTTCCTGGCTGGAGAAGCGTACGAACAGGTCGCTCAGCCACTGGCCGAGATCGGTGCCGGTCATCAGGCCGAAGATGCCGCCATAGAACGGAAACTGCAGCACCACGCCATAGGCCGAATCGAGGCCGCGGCGCACCGCCTGCACGAACGACAGCGGGTTGCCGTGCAGCAGCAGCGCCAGTCCCAGGAACACGGCGTTGTAGGCGTTGATGTTCCAGGCCCGGGCGAAGCCCTGGGTGGCCATGTTGTAGCCCAGCGTGAACAGCACCATGCCGCCGGCCAGGTAACACCAGAAACGGCGGTTCTCGAGCCAGCTGGCCGGCGTCGGCTGCTCCGGCTCGACGCTTGGCGGCTGCGGCATGATGGCGTCCAGCCGCTGTGGATCGAAGGTCACCACCGGCGTGTTGCCGCGCGGGTGCAGGGCGCAGATGGCGCCGATGCTCACCACCGACAGCAGTACCAGCAGCAGCAGGTTGAAGTGGGCGAACACGGTTTCGGTGACCGGATACAGGCGGTCGACGATGGGGCCGCCGACGGCCGGATTGATCATCGGGTTGTCCGGCGTGGCCATGATCAGTGCCGCCGAGCCGGACAGCGCCGCGTTGGTGACCGTGCCCACGCCCATGAAGGCTGCCGCGCACAGCACGCGGATGTCGGCCTTCGGGTTGCGGCGCGCCACGAACGGGATCAGCAGTGCGCTCATCACGAAACACAGCGCCCAGTTCAGCAGGCCGGTGACGGTGGTGGTCACCGCCAGCAGCAGCACCGCCTGCACCGGCTTGTCCGGATTGGGCAGGCGCGCCAGGCGGTCGAACAGCCAGAAACCCGGCCGCGACATGACGCAGGCATAGGCGGCGAACACCGATATGGAGAACTGCATGGTGATCTGCAGCAGCCCCCACATGCCGTTGCCCCAGGCGGTGACGGCTTCCGTCGGGGCCGCGTCGGCACCGATCACCGCCAGCACCAGGGCGATGGCAGTGAGCACCATGCACACCACCCAGGCATCGGGGATGTAGCGCTCGGCCACCGCCGAGGCGGCGTTGCCGGCCCGGCTGAAGGCGTCCAGCAGTGCCATTTCTGCTCCTCTTGTTCTGTTTGAAAAGGGCATCCGCGCCCTTTTCAAGCGCGCCACGCCGCAGGCGCGACCCACCGGGGGCTCTCACCCCCGGGCGCGCTGGGGCCTCCTGCCCCAAGCGCTTTGCACGGGGTCACGCTCAGGCCGGCATCTTTTTGTGCAGGCGGGCGTTGAACTTCTCGGCGTCGATGACGAAGCGCTCGTGCGTGCCCTCGGCGATCAGGTCCACGCCGTCGTGGGCACTGACGGCGAACTTCAGGCGCTTGCCGTCCATCTCGTCGAGCCGTACCTGCACCGTCACCGTGAGGCCCGGCGGCGTGGCCGCCAGGTGCGACACGTTGATGTGCGTGCCGACGCTCTGCTCGGCCGGCCAGTCGAGGTGCGGCTTGATGGCGTCCACGCAGGCCCACTCCAGCAGCGCCACCATGAAGCCGGTGGCGAACACCCGCGGCATGGCCTGGAAGTCGGCCGCCTCGGGGTAGATGTTGGGCACCGTCTTGGCGTCGCTGACGGTGAACTGGAACTGGTGTTCGAGGCCGGGTTTGAGGCTGTCCTTCATGGTCTTACTCGCCAAAACGCGCCAGGGCGTCGATGAGGGTGGTCGGCGTGCCGGCGGGCGGCACGATGATGGGGTTGAGGTCCAGTTCCCTGAGCGCGTCGCGGTGGTCGTAGGCAAAGCGCGACAGACCGACCAGGGTGTCGATCAGGGACGGCGTGTCCAGCGCCGGCTTGCCGCGGTAGCCGTTCAGGATCTTGCGCACGCCGATGCGGTCGATCATGGCCTCGGCCTGCGCCGGGGTGATGGGGCACAGCGCGTGGGCGTGTTTGTCGAACAGCTCGGCCAGCACGCCGCCGGCGCCCAGCGTCAGCACCGGACCCGCCACGTGGTCGTGCACGACGCCGGCCAGCAGTTCCAGGCTGTCGGTGAGGTCCAGCATGGGCTGGGCGATGACCGACCAGGTGGCCAGCTTGTGCTTCTTGGCGATGGCGGCCAGTGCCTTGACCGCCGCCGCGCAGGCCGTGTCGTCGGCGATGCCGACCTTGACCGCGCCGTGTTCGGTCTTGTGCGGCAGGCCGGGCGATTCGAGTTTCAGCACCGCGGGGTAGGTGGGCTTGCCCTTGCCGGCCTTGCCGGTGTGGTCGAGCAACACCGCGTGCCCGGCGCAGTGCAGGCCGTGGGCCGACAGCGGCTTGACCAGGTCGGGGAAGGTCGCCACCGCCGGGCCCTTCCAGCGCTTTGGCTTGTCGGCGCACCAGCCCTGCGGCAGGTAGCCTGGCCGGTCGAAGTAGTCGCGCATGGCCGCCAGGCCCCGTGCCAGTGCCTGACCGCCCTGCACATTGGGCATGGGGTCGCTGTCCAGCCACTCGCGGTAGCTGTCCTTGAGGGCGCTGGTTTCGATGCAGCCGGCGAGGATCGGTTTCTTGATGCGGCCCTGCCAGGTGGCCACCGGGGCGTAGAAGCGCTCGCCGCCGTCCCAGTTGCCGAACATGATCGACACGGCGTCGAAGCCGTCGTGTTTGATCATCTCGTCGGCCATCTGGTAGTACACCTCGCCGAAACCGTAGATCTGCGCCGTGATGTCGAACGGGTTGTTGAAGGTGACGTTCTCGACCCAGTCCGGCAGCAGCCTGGTGACGCTGTCCGGCAGCGGCGGGGTTTCGATGCCCTCGTCGGCGAAGTAGTCGCCCATCAGCGCCGACCAGCCGCCGGAGATGCTGACCAGGCCCGCCGTGCGCACCGGGCGCCAGGCGCGCGGCGGGGTCACGGCAAACACCGAGGCGCGGTCCAGCGCCTCGTCC
>DQBD01000086.1:0-182 GCA_003526065.1 Gammaproteobacteria bacterium
CGAACCCACCAAGGCCAGCTGGTGGGTTCGGCGGCCGGCGCCTGGGCGGGCCGCTCGGACGCCGCGGACGGTGTGGACTTCGCCGGCGCGGCGGTTTCGCTGGTCTCGATCAACGCCACCACGGCGCCGGTTTCGAGCTTGTCGCCGACCTTGACCTTGAGTTCCCGCACGGTGCCGGCGAA
>DQBD01000086.1:477-638 GCA_003526065.1 Gammaproteobacteria bacterium
GGCAGCTCGGTGGCGGCTTTCTCGGTTTCCACGGTGAGCAGGGCGTCGCCCTCGGCGACGCTGTCACCGGCCTTGACCAGCAGCTCGATCACGTCGGCGGCCTTGCCGTCGCCAAGGTCCGGGCACGGCACCGGCTGCAGCTGTCCGCCCGCATCGCCCGC
>DQBD01000086.1:899-2367 GCA_003526065.1 Gammaproteobacteria bacterium
CGCATCGCCCGCATCGCCCGCGTCGTCGGTGGTGCCGTTGTCCGCGCTGCCGGTCTCGGGGGCGGGCGTGTCGTCCGCCTCGGGTGCTGCCGCAGCCTCGATTTCCAGGACGGCGATGACGTCGCCTTCCTTCACCTTGTCGCCGGCCTTCACGCGCACGGCGGTGACCTTGCCGCTGAACTCCGCCGGCAGCTCCATGGCCGCCTTGTCGGTTTCCAGCGTCAGGACGATGTCGCCTTCGCTGATCGTGTCGCCGGGCTTGATGGACACTTCGGCCACGTCGGCCTCGTGCACGTTCTCGGCCAGGCCCGGGATGATGAGATTCTGTTCCATTGCGTGTGGTCGCTCCCTGCGCTCAGACGGTGGCCGGGTCGGGCCGCTCGGGGTCGATGCCCAGCGCCTTGGCGGCCGCCGTCACCGTCTTGGCCGGTATCGCGCCGTCGTCGGCCAGGGCCTTCAGTGCCGCGTAGGCGATGTGCTCGCGGCTGACCTCGAAGAACTGGCGCAGGCGCCGGCGGGTGTCGCTGCGCCCGAAGCCGTCGGTGCCCAGCACCACGTAGCGGTTTTTCACCCAGGGACGGATCTGGTCGGCGTAGGCCTGCATGTAGTCGGTGGCCGCGATCACCGGTCCGGCGGTGTCGTCCAGGCACTCTTCGACATAACTCCTGCGCGGCGTGTCGGTGGGGTGCAGGCGGTTCCAGCGTTCCGCGGAAAGGCCGTCACGGCGCAGTTCGTTGAAGCTGGTGGCGCTCCAGATGTTCGCCTCGACGCCGTAGTCCTGCGCCAGTATGGCGGCGGCCGCCTGCACCTCGCGCAGGATGGCGCCGCTGCCGAGCAGTTGCACGGTGGGCGTTGCCTTGCGCGATTTCTTGCGCGCCGGGGTGGCGTCCGGCAGGCGGTACAGGCCGCGCAGGATGCCGTCGGTCACGCCGTCCGGCATCGGCGGGTGGGCGTAGTTCTCGTTCTCGACGGTGATGTAGTAGTAGACGCTTTCGTCGGCCTCGTACATCCGCCGCATGCCGTCCTGGATGATCACCGCCAGCTCGTACATGAAGGCGGGGTCGTAGGCGATGCAGTTGGGGATGGTGGCGGCCAGCAGGTGGCTGTGGCCGTCCTGGTGCTGCAGGCCCTCGCCGGCCAGCGTGGTGCGTCCGGCGGTGCCGCCGATCAGGAAGCCGCGCGTGCGCATGTCGGCGGCGGCCCAGGCGAAATCGCCGATGCGCTGGAAGCCGAACATCGAATAGAAGATGTAGAAGGGGATCATCGACACGCCGTGCATGGCGTACGAGGTGCCGGCCGCGATCCACGAGCAGAACGCGCCGGCCTCGTTGATGCCTTCCTCGAGGATCTGTCCCTGCGCGTCCTCGCGGTAGAACATGAAGTGCCCGGCGTCCTCGGGCTCGTACAGCTGCCCTTCGGGGGCATAGATGCCCAGCTGGCGGAACAGGCCTTCCATGCCGAAGGTGCG
>DQBD01000086.1:2652-22743 GCA_003526065.1 Gammaproteobacteria bacterium
ATGCGCACGAAGGCCATGGTGGTGGAGATGTCGCGGTCGCCGCTGCCTTCCAGGCTCTTGGCGAAGGCATCCAGGCCCGGCACGGTCAGGCGCGGGGCATGGGCGCGGCGCGCCGGCAGATAGCCGCCGAGGGCCTCGCGCCGGGACCGCAGGTACTGCATTTCGGGGCTGTCTTCGGCCGGCTTGTAGTAGGGGATCTCGGCCAGCTTGTCGTCGGGCACCGGGATGCGGAAGCGGTCGCGGAAGGCGCGCACCTGCTCGTCCGTCATCTTTTTCTGCTGGTGGGTGATGTTCTGGCCCTCGCCGGCGGTGCCCATGCCGTAGCCCTTGACGGTCTTGAACAGGATGACCGTCGGCTGGCCGCGGTGACGCACGGCGGCGTCGAAGGCGGCGAAGATCTTCAGCGGGTCGTTGCCACCGCGACGCAGGCGGTAGATGTCGTCGTCCGACAGGTGCTCGACCAGGCGCAGCAGTTCCGGGTACTTGCCGAAGAAGCGCTCGCGCGTGTACTCGCCGCCGCGTGCCTTGTAGGCCTGGTACTCACCGTCGACGGCCTCCTCCATGCGCTGGCGCAGCAGGCCGCTGCGGTCGCGCTCGAGCAGGTCGTCCCACTCGGTGCCCCAGACCACCTTGATGACGTTCCAGCCGTTGCCGCGGAACTCGCCTTCGAGTTCCTGGATGATCTTGCCGTTGCCGCGTACCGGGCCGTCCAGGCGCTGCAGGTTGCAGTTGACGATGAAGATCAGGTTGTCGAGCTTCTCGCGTCCGGCCACCGCCAGCGCGCCGCGTGACTCGGGCTCGTCCATCTCGCCGTCGCCGAGGAAGGCGTAGACCTTGCGATCGTTCATGGGCGCCAGGCCGCGACGATCCAGGTAGGCCATGAAACGGGCCTGGTAGATGGCCATCATCGGCGCCAGACCCATGGACACCGTGGGCAGGCTCCAGAACTCCGGCATCAGCCACGGGTGCGGGTAGGACGACAGGCCGCCGCCGTCGGCCAGTTCCTGGCGGAAGTGGTCCAGGTCACGCTCGCTCAGGCGGCCTTCCAGGAAGGCGCGGGCGTACATGCCCGGCGAGGAATGGCCCTGGAAGAACACCAGGTCGCCGTCGGCGCCGTCGGTCGAGGCGCGGAAGAAGTGGTTGAAGCCGACTTCGTAGATGGTGGCCAGCGAGGCGTAGCTGGCGATGTGGCCGCCCAGCTCGGTCGATTCGCGGTTTGCCCGGGTCACCATGGCCATGGCATTCCAGCGCAGCGCGGCGCGAATGCGGCCTTCGATCTGCTGGTCGCCCGGGTACGGCGGCTGCTGGCTGGCCGGTATGGTGTTCAGGTAGGCGGTGTGCAGGCCCTGGGGCAGGTCGAGGCCCAGGCGGCGGGCTTCGTCGAACAGGGTTTCGAGGATGAAGCGGGCGCGCGCCTCGCCTTCCACGGCAGTCAGCGAGCGCAGGGCGTCGAGCCAGTCACGCGTTTCGAACGGGTCTACGTCGTGCGCGACTCGGCCGGCCGCGCCGGACAGGCCGCTGTCCGGTTTATTCATTGCAGGATCTCCGCAGGATGGTTGAGCAACCGGAGCGGGTTCGGCGGCCTGTGTCTGCCGCCACCCGCAAGCCGGCCGGGGGGTGACCCCGACTGGCGGCAAGTTTAGCAGCGCCTCCGGCTGCTCCGGCGTGCCCCGGCTGGCGGGATAATGGGGAGACTCACTGCCACGATGCCCGGACCATGGATACGCTGACACTGACGCGCCCCGACGACTGCCACCTGCACCTGCGTGACGGGCCGGCGCTGGCGGCCGTGCTGGGCGACAGCGCCCGGCGGTTTGCGCGGGCGGTGGTGATGCCGAATCTGCGCCCACCGCTGACAACGGTGGCGGCGGCGCAGGCTTACCGGGAACGCATCCTGGCAGCGCTGCCGGCGGGCTCCGACTTCGAGCCGCTGATGACGCTGTACCTGACCGAGGCCACGCCGGCGCGGGAACTGGAGGCGGCCAAGGCCGCCGGCATGGTTGGCGTCAAGCTCTATCCGGCCGGTGCGACCACGCATTCGGACGCCGGGGTGCGGCGGGTGGAGGCGATCTACCCCCAGCTGGAGACGATGCAGGCCATCGACCTGCCGCTGCTGGTGCACGGCGAGGTCACCGACCCGGCGGTCGACGTGTTCGACCGCGAGGCGGTGTTCATCGAACGCCATCTGGCGCCACTGGTGGCGCGGTTCCCGGGCCTGCGTGTGGTGCTCGAGCACATCACCACGCGCGAGGGGGTCGCGTTCGTGCGCGCCGCACGGCCCGGGGTGGCGGCCACCATCACCCCGCAGCACCTGTCGATGAACCGCGGCGCGTTGTTCGAGGGCGGCCTGCGCCCGCATCACTACTGTCTGCCGGTACTGAAACGTGAGGAGCACCGCGCGGCGGTGCTGGCGGCAGCGCTCTCGGGCGATCCGAAGTTCTTCCTGGGCACCGACAGCGCCCCGCACCCGCGCGGCGACAAGCACAGCGCCTGCGGCTGCGCCGGCATCTACAGCGCGCATGCGGGTATCGAGCTGTATGCGGAGGCGTTCGAGCAGGCCGGTGCGCTGGACCGGCTCGAGGCGTTCGCCAGCCATCACGGTGCCGACTTCTATCGCCTGCCGCGCAACACCGGTACGCTGACCCTGCGTCGGGCACCGCAGGCGGTGCCGGAAAGCCTGCCGTTCGGCGACGACCGGCTGGTGCCGCTGCGCGCCGGCGGACAACTCGCCTGGCGGCTTGTCGAGTGATCGTGATTCGTTATCGATGAATGGGGAGACCAAGCATGTTCGAGAGCCTTCGAGAACGCTGTGAACCTGCAGTGCGGGAGCGCCTGCAGCCGTTGGTCGACCGTTTGGCGGCGCGCCAGGTAACGCCCAATCAGGTGACGGTGGCGTCCCTCGGTGTCTGCCTGTTGGCGGCGCTGTGCATTGCCGGTGGCGGTTTGCGCCTGGGGGCGCTGGTGTTGTTGCTGGCTGCCGTCGGTGACGTGATCGACGGCATGCTGGCGCGCCAGACCGGGCAGGCGACGCCATTCGGTGCGTTCTTCGACTCCACGCTCGACCGCATCGGCGAGGGCGCCATCCTGGCGGCCCTGGCCTATCAGTTCGCCGTCACTGGCCGACCGACCGTGGTGGCGGTGACGGTGCTGGCGCTGCTGGGATCGCTGCTGGTCAGCTATACACGCGCCCGCGCCGAGGCGCTGGGCCTCGAGTGCAAGGTCGGCCTGATGAGCCGCGCCGAACGGGTGGCCTTGCTGGTCGTGGGTCTGCTGATCGGGCTGCCGGGTGTGGCCGTGCTGGTGCTGGCGGCGTTGTCGTTCTACACGGTCGGCGAGCGTGTCCTGCATGTGCGTCGGACGCTGGCCGACAGCGCGTGAGCGTCGCGCCGGCCGCATTGCCAATGCCGGCGGGCTGCGCCTACCATTCGGTGTAAGACTGCATACACATATATTCGAGGAGGCTGACCCATGGGTACCCTGGAACGTTTGTCGGTGAATCCGGCCCCGCGCCGTTATTCCGAGGACGACGTGAGGCGTGCCGCACGCAACATGCTTGTGGGCGGGTGCGGCATGAAGGCCGGCGACGAGGTGCTGATCCTGAACGAGAACGGCATCACGGAAGCGGCGGTGTCGGACGTCATCGAGGACGAGGCGCGCAAGCTCGGTGGGCGCGTCCACGTGATGTGGACCGACACGGTCAAGGGGCCGGAGGACATGCCGCCGTCGGTGGTGAAGGCCTTCGAGTCGCCGGATGTGACGGTGTTCAACCACATGATCGCCGGCGTGCTGCGGATGGTTCCGTTCAACGGTCGCGGCATGAAGATGCTGAATTTCCTGCAGACCTGGGATCAGCTCGGGTCGCCGTTCGGGCAGGTGCCGTACACCGTCTGGTTGGAGGTGCTCAAGAACCTGGGGCCACGCCTGGGACAGGCCAGACAGTGGCGTATCACGTGTCCGCTGGGCAGTGATTTCAGCGGGACCATCGCGCCGCCCGGGCAGTCGCCGAAGCCGGCCAAGGCCGATGCGCCGAAGGCGGAAGACGCCAAGGCGACCGGGGACGGTTTCACCCTGCGCACCTTCCCGCTGGGAGTGTGTCAGGTGTTCGACAGCATGCAGGCCAGTGGACGTCTGGCGGTGCGCTGGCTGACGCCGTCGGGTATCCATGTGTTCGAGCCCAACGGCATTGCGCTGCCCAGCCCGGTCATGATCGAGATCGAGAACGGCCGCATCACCGGTTTCGACGGCGATGCCGAGGCGGTGTCGCAGTTGCGCGCCTACATGGAAAAGTGTGGCGGCGAGATGGGCAAGGAGCCCTACCTGGTCAACTCCTGGCACGCCGGCATCAATCCTCGCTGCGGCGTCACCGCGGGTCCGGATCAGGGGCTCGACCAGTGGATGTACATGGTGCACGCCAATCCGCGGATCGTGCATTTCCACACCATCGGCGCCGTGCAGCCGGGCGAGATGTCGATTCCGGTGGTCGATCCGACCATTGAGTTCGATGGCGAGAAGCTGTGGGACAAGGGGCGCTTCGTGTTCCTGGACCAGCCCGCGCTGCGCGAGAAAGTGCGCGCTCACGGTGATCCGGATTTCGCCTTCGAGCACGAACTCGAGATTGGCGTCTGAGACGCTCCGTTACCGCACCAACTTTTTCAAGGAAGCTAGACCGCATGTCCCGCACCATCTGGTACACCCGCTGTCCGGTGCCGACCGCCTCGGGCGTCGCCTACCAGCTCAAGCTGTTCGACAGCGAGTTTGCCGGCACCGATTGCGCGGTGCGCAACATCAAGGAACTGGGTCGCGAGCAGGCGAATACCCACTTCGCCCACACGCTGGCGGACTCCTTTCGCGAGGGGGGCGGGTCACCGCCGGTGTGGGCGCGCTCGCGTGGTGCGGACACCTCGCTGCTGGGTATCAGCTTCGTCGAGGAAACACTGGGACTGTTCGTGCGTGCGGATGATGCCATCGACTCGGTGCGTGATCTGGCCGGCAAGCGGCTGGCGCTGCCCGTGTGGCCCGATCTGATCATGAACTTTTTCCGCTTCGCCGCGCAGAAGGCCTTTGTGTCGGCGCTGGAGCTCCACGGCTTGGGTGAAGGGGACGCACAGTTTGTGGATGTGGTGGAGACCGGCGACCACCATGACCTGATCAACCCCGGCTTCGCAGACGCCCAGACCCGGCAGCAGCCGTCGTATTACCACTGTCAGCTGCGCGCGCTGCTCGACGGCAAGGTGGACGCGTTCTTCGCCAAGGGCGGCGAGATCGCGGCCATGCAGCGTGAGTCCGGCGGCGGCATTCGCATGCTGTACAACCTGATCGAGGCCAAGCCGCTGTGGGCCAAGGTCAACAACGCCACGCCGCGGTTGCTGACGGTCAGCAACTCGTTGGTGCGCGAGCGCCCGGACGCGGTCGTGCGCTATGCGCGCATCCTGCTGAAGGCCGCCACCTGGGCGGCGCAACCGCAGAACACGGCGGAGGCCACTGCCGCCATGGCGCGCGAGACCGGCGTCACGCCGGCCGATATCGACACCTACTACACCGCCGATATTCACCAGAAACTGAAGCCGGAACTGAGTGTGCGGCTGATCGAGACGCTGGAGGTCATGAAAAGCTTCCTGCACTCGCATGGCTTCATCGAGCAGAACTTTTCGACCCGGGACTGGTTGGCCACCGACCTGCTGCGCGAGGCGTACGCGGCCGAGGGCATCCCCTGGGTCGATTGATCACCTCATTTCCTCCACAGCACGATCAGGGAGCCAGCATGACCAGTCCGCTCGACCCCAAGGCCCTGCGCCAGGTGTTCGGCCAGTTTTGCACCGGGGTCACCGCGGTGTGTGCCAGTGATGCCGACGGTCGGCGTTACGGCATCACCGTCAACTCGTTCAGTTCCCTGTCGCTGGATCCGCCGCTGGCGCTGTTCGCGCTGGTGCGCGAGTCCGAGACGCTGAAAGTCATTCAGGCCGCGGGCACTTTCAGCGTCAACATCCTGGCGCAGTCGCAGCAGGACGTCTCGAACGGTCTGGCCAAGAAGGGCGGTCCGGAGAAGATGGACGCGGTGCCGACCCGCACGGGCGTCACCGGCGCGCCCATCATCGAGGGCACCATCGGCTATCTGGACTGCACGTTGTACGCCGAGTACGACGGTGGCGATCACGTCATCGTGGTTGGCGAGATCAAGCAGGCGGCGGTGGGTGAGGCGCTGCCGCCGCTGCTGTATTTCCGCAGCGGCTACCAGACGTTGCCGGCCTGAGCCGGCACGCCGGAGGCGGCGATGGGGGCGGCAAGCGTGTCCGAAACCATCGACGTCGCCGGGTCGCCCGACAGGACGTGGGCGCTGGTTGGCGATTTCGCCGGTCTGGTCAGCTGGTTCCCGGCGGTGGCCAGAAGTGAGGTCGAGGGTACGGGTGTCGGCGCGTTGCGTCATCTGACGCTGCCCGACGGCGCTTCGCTGACCGAGCGCCAGGAATTTCGCGACGAAAAGGCGCGCTGCTACGAGTACACTGCCATCGCCGGCGTCCTGCCGTGCGAGGACTACCGGTCACGCATAGCAGTGACGCCGTCGGGCAGCGGTTCTCGCATCACCTGGACGGCCACGTTCACCACGTCGGCGGGTGCGCCGGTCGATGCAGAGGCCTTTATCCGCGAGGTGTACCGTGAGGGGTTGGCCTCGGCCAAGGCGAAGCTGGAAGGTGGCGGCACGCCAGGAGCCGTTGCGTAGTCGGTCTCAGACCGGACGCACATCGCGGGCTACAATCGCCGGCAGGCCTCGTGCGCTTGCGCTCGAATGCGACGCAATCCCTTCCCACCTCGCCGAACTGCGCCGATGATCATTCCCGTCATTCTGTCTGGTGGTGCCGGTACGCGGCTTTGGCCCCTGTCGCGCGAGTTGTACCCGAAGCAGTTCCTGCCGCTGGTGGCCGAGCGCAGCCTGTTGCAGGAGACGGCGTTGCGGCTGCGTGGGCTGCCCCAGGCGCAGGCCCCGCTGGTGGTGTGCAACGAGGAACACCGTTTCCTGGTCGCCGAGCAGTTGCGTCAGGTGGATGCGGGCGGCGGCCACATTCTGCTCGAGCCGGCGGCCCGCAACACCGCGCCCGCGGTGGCGCTGGCCGCGTTGCACGCCCAGCGCCAGGGTAACGGTGATGCCCTGCTGCTGGTGCTGCCGTCGGATCATGTGATCGCTGACCCGGCGGCCTTGCAGCAGGCCGTACTGGCGGGCGAGCCGTCGGCGCGCGACGGTGCGTTAGTGACGTTTGGTGTCGTTCCCACGCGTGCCGAGACCGGCTACGGGTATATCCACGTCGGAGATCCGCTGACGCCCGGCGGCCCGGCGAAGCAGGTACGGGCGTTCGTGGAAAAACCGGATGCCACGCGTGCCGCGGGATATCTCGCCAGCGGCGAGTACTTGTGGAACGGCGGCATGTTTCTGTTCACCGCGGGCGCCTACCTGACGGAACTCGAGCGCCACGCACCGGCTATTTTGGCTGCCTGTCGCGCGGCCTGTGATGACCTGCAAGCGGATCTCGACTTCGTGCGCGTGGCGCGCGAGCCGTTCCTGACGGCGCCGACCGATTCGGTCGACTATGCCGTCATGGAGCACACCGATCGGGCCGTCGTTGTGCCGCTGGATGCGGGCTGGAGCGACGTAGGCTCCTGGGATGCCTTGCTCGATGTGCAGGCGGCCGATGCGGGCGGCAATGTGATTCGTGGCGATGTGCTGGCCGAGGACGTCAGTGGCAGCCTCATTCACAGCGAGTCGCGGCTGGTCGCGGCACTGGGTGTGCGTGACCATGTGATTGTGGAAACCGCCGACGCGGTGCTGGTTGCCGACCGTGCACGCGCGCAGGACGTCAAGCGCCTGGTGGAACGCCTGAAGGCGCAGCGACGGGACGAGTCGATGGTGCATCGCCAGGTGCTGCGGCCGTGGGGATCCTATGAAGGGCTGGTCCGTAGTGAGCGGTTCCAGGTCAAGCGGATCGTGGTGCGTCCGGGCGCCAGCCTGTCCTTGCAGATGCATCATCACCGCGCCGAGCATTGGGTCGTGGTCAAGGGGACCGCGCGGGTGACCTGCGCCGACCAGGTGCGGATGCTGTCCGAGGACCAGTCCACCTACATCCCCATCGGTTCGGTGCACCGGTTGGAGAATCCCGGTCGCATCGACCTGGAGATCATCGAGGTGCAGTCCGGCAGCTACCTGGGCGAGGACGACATCGTGCGGCTCGAGGACCACTACGGTCGAAGCGGGGCCTGATGGCGCGATCTGCTCCGGTGTGCCGGGTTCTGCACCTGTGTCCTGACCCGTATTACCTGACAGAGCTGTACGGGCTGTATCGGGAGGCTCTGGATCAGCCGCCGTTCGAGAGCACGCTGATGTTTCTGCGCGGCGCGCCCGATCCTGCCCTGGCGGCTGCAGCAGGGCCGCGTACGCACTTTCTGAATCTGCCACGCGAGGCGCTCGAGGGCTTGCGCCTGCCCGCGTTGTGGCGTGTGTGGCGGGCGTGTGCGGGGCAGCGTTTTGACCTGATTGTGGCGCATCGCTACAAGGCTCTCACCCTCGCGCTGGCGCTGCGGCGGCTGCACGCGGCGCGTCACGTGTTCGGTGTGGTGCACGAAATCGGCCAGTTCGAAGGGCGCCGGCGCGGCGTGATCAAGCGTGCCCATGCCACGCCGTTGACGCTGCTCGGTGTTTCCGACGCAGTGCGCGCGGACCTGGTGGCCCGTTTCCCCCGCCTGCCAGCATCGCAGGTGCAAAGCTTGCCCAACGCCGTCAGCGATCATTCGCTGCTTAGCCCGGCGCGGGCGCGTGCGGTGCTGCGGCTGGCGCCACACAGGTTCTGGTTCGGTTCGGTGGGGCGGCTGGTGCCGGTCAAGGGCCATGACGTGTTGTTGCGCGCATTCGCGCCGCTTGCCAGGCAGCACCCCGGTGTCGGCCTGGCGCTGGTCGGCAGCGGGCGCGAGGAGGCGGCGCTGCGGGAGCTCAGCCACAGCCTGAAGATTGCCGAGCAGGTGGCGTTTTGTGGCTGGCGTGCCGACGTGCGGGCACTGTTGAGTGCCTTCGAGGTGTGCGTGTTTCCGTCGCGTGAAGAGGGCTTTGGGCTGGCGATCGCCGAGGCCATGGCGGCGGCACGTCCGATAATCGCATCCGACACGGGGGGCGTGCCGGCGGTGCTGGGCGGCCAGGGTGTGCTGGTGCCGCCGGCGGATGAAGCCGCCCTGACGGCGGCGCTCGAGCGTCTGTATCGGTCGGCGGAAGCGCGCGCGCGGGTGGCGGCGGCGCTGCGTGCGCGTTGGGCGTCGCAATTTTCGCCGCCGCGCTTTTTTGCCCATCTGCAAACACTGGCGCGCGGTGCCATCGGAGATGTTCAGTGACCGAGGCGACGCGCTGGGCCCGTTGGCGTCGGCACGGACCGGAGCGGCTGACGCCCGCTCTGGCGGTAGTGCTCGCGTGTTTCTTCCTTGTGCCCAGCGGCAAGGGGCTGAACAACAGCTATTACGCGCTGGTGTTGGCTCCGGCGCTGTTGATGGTGCGCTTTCGGGACTGGTCGTGGCTGGCCGGCCAGCGTTTGGGGATGGCGGTCGTGGCCCTGCTGGGGTACCTCACCGTCAGTGGCTGGTGGAGCGTGGGCGTGAGTGCCGGCGAATGGTGGCACGAGGCCAAGGCGTTGCCTTACCTGCTGGTCTATCTGGCGACGCTGGCCTGCGTCGTCGCTCGACGGCCCGACAGCTGGGAGCGGGCGTTGCGGTTTGTGATGCTCGCCGCCGCGGCCGGCACGCTCATTTCGATCGCGCTGTTTTATCAGGGTCAGCCTTGGAGCGCGCGGCTGCGCTATCACGGGCCGGTATACAACCCCAACGAGGCCGCGATGATGTTGGGTGTGTGCCTGCTGGTGGTGGTGTTTCACGTGTTGCCTGCGGCCCGCCAGCGCGTGATGTGGGTGGGGGTGGCGTTGATTCTGTTCGGGGGCGTGGTGTTGACCGGCAGTCGCATGCCGCTGGCGGCCGTGCTGGCCAGTGCCGGCCTCGGCGGGGTTCTGCTCGGCCGCTGGCGGCTGCTGGCCGGCGTTACGGCGGCAACGCTGGCGGTCGTGACGCTCCTGCTGGTGAGCGGACACGGTGTCGAGCGGCTGTTGCAGCGCGGCGATTCGTATCGGCTGGCCGTGTGGCAGTCGGTCGCGGAGCGCATTGCGCAGCGGCCGTGGTCGGGCGAGGGGGCGCTGACCGACGACAGCGTGCAGGTGCCTGCCCGTGCGCCGCGCCGGGGCATGTACCTGGTCGAGCATCCACACAACATCTACCTGTCCACCACCTTGTACGGTGGCGTGCCGGCGCTGGCGCTGCTGATATGCGTGCTGTTGTTCGCCGCCCAGACGGCATGGGGTCTGGCCGCCGGGGGGCGGCCGGCCTGGCTGCTGGCGCTGACCTTCAGCGCCCTGTGCATGATGACCGACGGGGCGCGGCTGCTGAACTCGCCGCAAGGGATCTGGTTCTATTTCTGGCTGCCGGTGGGGGTCCTGCTGGGATATCGCCTGCGGCCGGCTATCGGCGGCGCGAGCGATGCGGCCCCGGGTGCTTGGCCGGCGTCGGTCGATCGCTCAGAATAGCGCGCCCGTTCTTGCGTCTGCGCAGCGCAGACCGGGGACGAATCGGGTGAAACTGAACGCTGGCGGGATGGCGGCGACGCAGACGCCGTCACACTGCAAGTTGCCATAACGACATGACCATTCAGTGACGAGGCCCAGATGCGAGAAAAAATCAGGATCGCGATCGTAGGTGTCGGCAATTGCGCCAGTTCGCTGGTGCAGGGTGTTCAGTACTACCGCAGCCGGGATCCTGAGCAGGCCATCGGCCTGATGCACTGGGACATCGGTGGTTATGCACCGGGCGACATCGAGGTGGTGGCGGCGTTCGATATCGACAGTCGCAAGGTGGGTCGCGACGTGTCCGAGGCGATCTTTGCGCCGCCCAACTGCACCACTGTTTTCTGCAGCGAGGTGCCCCCCACGGGCGCCATCGTGCGCATGGGGTGTGTGCTGGACGGGTATTCGGAGCACATGGCCGAGCATCCGCCGGAGCGCACGTTCGTGCCGGCTGACGCGGCGCAGCCCAGTCAGGCCGAGGTGGTGCGGGTCCTGCGCGAATCCGGCGCCGAGATGGTGCTCAATTACCTGCCGGTCGGCTCCGAGGAGGCCACGCGCTTCTATGCCGCCTGTGCGCTTGAGGCCGGGTGTGGCTTCGTCAACAACATTCCGGTGTTCATCGCCAGTGACCCGCAGTGGGCCGCCCGTTTCGAGCAGGCCGGCCTGCCGATCATCGGTGACGACATCAAGGCGCAGCTGGGGGCCACCATCACCCACCGGGCGCTGACCGACCTGTGCCGCAAGCGTGGCGTGACCATCGATCGCACCTATCAGCTGAACACGGGCGGCAACACCGACTTTCTGAACATGCTCAACCTGAGCCGGCTGAAGTCGAAAAAGCGCTCCAAGACCGAGGCCGTGCAGTCGGTGGCGGCGAGTCGCTTCGACGACCAGAACATCCACGTCGGCCCGTCCGACTACGTGGCCTGGCAGAACGACAACAAGGTGTGTTTTCTGCGTATCGAGGGGCGCATGTTCGGCGACGTGCCGTTCAACCTGGAACTTCGGCTGTCGGTGGAGGACTCGCCCAATTCGGCCGGGGTCGCCATCGACACCATCCGTTGCTGCAAGCTGGCGCTGGATCGTGGCGAGGGCGGCGTGCTGCACCCGCCGTCCGCGTTTTTCTGCAAGCACCCGCCGGTGCAGTACACCGATGATGATGCCTATCGCCTGACCGAGGCCTTCATCGACGGCACCTGGAAGGAGAAGCTGGCCGAGGTGGCCGCCCAGCGCGGCGCGGGCGCCGCGGCCCAGGCAACCACCGGCAGCCGCTGACCCGGGGGATGCTTCAGGCCGACGCGTCGATGATGGCGTCGGCCTCGATCTCTACCAGCAGATCCGGCTCGAACAGTGCGTTCACACCGATCAGGCTGCTGGCCGGTGGGTGTTCGGCGAACGCCTCGCAGTGGGCGCGGGCGATGGCCTCCCACTCGGTCATGTCGATGATGAACACCCGCGTGCGGATCACGTCCGCCAGGCTGCCGCCGAGTGCCGCCAGTGCCGTTTGCAGGTTCTCGATGGCCTGGCGCGTTTGCGGGTAGGCGCCGCCCGGCACGATGCGTCCGTCGGCGGTGCGTCCGGTACTGCCGGACAATGCGACATAGGCGCCGCGGCGCACCGCCTGACAGAAGCCGAAGGCTTCCTCACCGACGCTGCCGACGGTGTAGCGGGTCACGTGCATGGCACTACTCCGGCTGCTGGCCCTCAGCGGCATGGTAGCGCCGTCGGCACAGCCGGCCCAGATGGGTCAGCAACTCGTAACCGATGGTACCGGCGGCGTCGGCCAGGGCGTCGATGTCATGTCCGGGACCGAGCAGTTCCGCCTGGTCGCCGGGGGATGGCTGATCCGCAGGCAGTGTGCCGACGTCGAGCGTCAGCAGGTCCATCGACAGCCGTCCGATCAGCGGCACACGCCGGCCGCGCAGCATGGCGTGGGCACGGTTGCCGGCGGCGCGTGGATAGCCGTCGGCATAACCGCAGGCCACCGTGGCGATCCTGCCGGGTGCCGGCGTGCGGTAGGTGGCGCCGTAACCGACACTGACGTCGCTGGCCACGCTGCGCACCTGAAGCACCGGGGCGTGCAGGCGTACGACCGGGCGCAGCGGGTTGGCGTCCGCCGGTCGCGGGTTCAGGCCGTACAGGCCGGCGCCGGGGCGCACCAGGTCGAAGTGCCACTCGCTCCCCAGCAGTACGCCGGAGGAGTTGGCCAGGCTGGCGCGCGGGCGCCCCAGGGCCTGCCAGGCGGCGCGAAAGCGCGCCAGTTGCTGCGTGTTCATCGGATGTTCCGGTTCATCCGCGCAGGCGAGATGCGACAACAGCAGGGTGACGGCTCCCGGTCGGCGCCAGCGCGATGACAGGGCGTCGATGTCCCGCGTGTCGAGTCCCAACCGGGTCATGCCGGTGTCCAGTTGCAGGGCAGCGGGCGTGCCCGCCGGGAACTGCGCCTCGAACGCCGCCACCTGGGCCGGTGCATTCAGCACGGGCGTCAGGTTGGCGTCGCGCAACAGCGATTGTTCGCCCGGCAGGAAGCCGTTCAGGACGTAGATCAGTGCCCGCGGCAACAGTTGCCGCAGCGCGGTGCCCTCACCGGCCGTGGCGACGAAGAATTCCCGACAACCGGTGTCCCACAGTGTCCGGGCGACCGGTGCCAGGCCCAGGCCGTAGGCATCCGCCTTGACGCAGGCAGCGCAGGCCGCTGGCGCGGCGCGCTGCGCGAACCAGAGATAATTGGCGGCGATGGCGTCGAGGTCGACGCTCAGCGTGGCGGCCCGCGACGGCAGGTCGGCGGGAGGGCTTGGATCCATGGCGCTCAGCCGGTGGGGCGAGCGCGCATTTTGCCACTGCCAACCTCCGTTCCGGCGAGCAAGAGACACCGATGAGCATCCCGGCCAGACCCGCATTCGAGATCAACTGGCTGACGGCCGGGGACGGTGGGGCGCTGCGGTGCGGGCATTGGCGCCCGGCTGGGTGCGTGCGCGGGCGCGTGCTCGTGCTGCAGGGATTGTCGGAGTTCCTGGAGAAGTACACCGAGGTGGCGAGCGGACTGACCGCGCGCGGGTTCGAGGTGATGAGCTTCGACTGGCGCGGTCAGGGGCATTCGCCGCCGGGTGACGGCGACCCGGCGATGGTGTTCGAGCGGCACCTGGCGGACCTGGCCGAGGTGCTGGACAGTGCGTGGCTTGGCGGGCCGCCCCTGTTGCTGGCTCACTCCATGGGCGCCCACCTGGCGCTGCGCCACCTGCAGCGCCGGCCGCGAGCAGTCGCTCGGGCGGTCTTGTGCGCGCCGATGATCGGGATCCGTACCGGTGGCACGCCGGTTCGGCTGGCGCGGGCACTGGCGCGGCTGATGATCGGTCTGGGACTGGGCCAGCGCTGGTTGCCGGGGCGGCGGCATTACACGCCGTTGCGCATCCCGTTCACCGTCAATCCATTCACCTCGGACCGCGCCAGTTACGAGCGCCTGCGCCGGCGCATCGAAGCCGACCCGCAACTCGCCTTTGGCCGGGTCGACTGGTACTGGCTGGCGGCCGCGTTCAGGTCGGTGGATCGGCTGCACGCGCCGGGCGTGGCGGCGTCCATCACCACCCCACTGACGCTGCTGCTGGCCGGCCACGACCAGGTCGTGGACAGTCGTGCGGCGCAGGCCTTCGCGTCCGGCCTGGCGCAGGCCGAGGTGCGGTGGATAGACGGTGGCCGGCACGAGCTGTTGCAGGAGGCGCCGGCCATTCAGGCGCAGGTGTGGGCGGCGATCGATCGAGCCTTTCTGGGTCAGGCGGCCTGAGCGGCGCCGTCGCGCGGGAACAGCGCCCGCCAGGCGGCCACCGCCCAGGCGATCCACACCACGTGGATGACCACGGTGACGATGCCCATCCAGGCCACCTCGTGGCTCCAGATGATGCTGTACAGGTCCCACAGGCCGTCGACCACCTCGGTCACGATGACCACCGGAATCACCGCGGCATAGCGGTGCGGGTCGCGGGCCCCCCACAGTGCCACCAGGCCGATGGCGCCCAGCTGGATGCCGACGATGATCCAGGCGTCCTGCAGCAGCTGGAAGATCGGCTCGCCCATGTGCAGGTCGACACCCGGATACATGGTGCCCAGGAAACCGGCGGTCGAGAACGGCAACGTGCCGAGAAAATTGAACACGGCATAGAAGATGCCGATGCCGATGAAGAAGGCGCGGGCGGTTTTCATGACACTGCTCCCTGTGTGATTCCCGAGGGGCCGCCAGATGGCGGCGTCCGCCCGGCGAGTATGGCAAACGCCACTGCCGGCCACCATCCGTCGGCGCCCCCCTTGCAACCGGGCGCGGCCGTCCCCATTGAGAGGCGATCGGCGTCCGCCGTCCGTCACAGCCAGCATCGAACGAGGCACACCATGTCACAGGCCGAAACGCTCAGCTTTGCCACCGAAACGCGGCAACTGCTGAAACTGATGATTCATTCCCTGTACAGCAATCGCGAGATCTTTTTGCGGGAGCTGGTCTCGAACGCTTCGGACGCGCTCGACAAGCTGCGTTTCGAGGGCTATCGCGAGCCCGCCCTGCTGGAGGGCGGCGGCGAGCTGCGCATCGAGGTGGAGTGTGATCCGCAGGCGCACACCGTGACGGTGCGCGACAACGGCATCGGCATGAGCCGGGAAGAGGTGATCGCCAACATCGGCACCATCGCGCGCTCCGGCACGGCCGAGTTCCTGCAGTCGCTGCAGGGTGACCAGACGCAGGATGCACGCCTGATCGGCCAGTTCGGGGTGGGTTTCTACTCGGCCTTCATCGTCGCCGACCGGGTGACGCTCACCACCCGCCGCGCCAGTGAGCCGCAGGCGCAGGGCGTGCGCTGGCAGTCGGCCGGCGAGGGCGACTACACGCTCGAGACCGTCAGCGCGCCGCGCGGCACCGAAATCGTGCTGCACCTGCGCGAGGACGCACACGAGTTTGCCGACCCCTGGCGCCTGAAAACGATCATCCGCACCTACTCCGATCACATCACCTTCCCGGTGCGGATGCCGGGCGAGCCGGCGTCGGACGACGACGCGGCGGCGGACGCCGACAGCCCGCCCGCCTGGGAGACGGTGAATCAGGCCACCGCGCTGTGGGCCCGGCCGCGCAGCGAAATCGGCCAGGACGAATACGACGCCTTCTACAAGCAGCTCAGTTACGACATCGAGCCGCCGCTGGCGCAGCTGCACAGCCGCATCGAAGGCACCCACGAGTACACGGCGCTGCTGTTCGTGCCGGCGCGCGAGCCGTTCGACCTGTGGGACCGCGAGCGCCGCCATGGCGTGCGGTTGTATGTGAAGCGGGTGTTCATCATGGATGACGCAGCGCACCTGCTGCCGGCCTACCTGCGCTTCGTGCGCGGGGTGATCGACGCCGACGACCTGCCGCTGAACGTGTCGCGCGAGATCCTGCAGGGCAGCAAGGTGGTGGACAGCATCCGTGCCGGCAGCACGCGGCGCGTGCTGGGTCTGCTCGAGGACATGGCGCGCGAGGACACGGAAAAGTACAACCGCTTCTGGGGGCTGTTCGGCCGGGTGCTCAAGGAGGGCGTGGTCGAGGATCACGGCAACCGCGAGCGCATCGCCGGCCTGCTGCGGTTCGCCAGCACGCGCGAGGCCTCGTCGACGGTGTCACTGGCCGACTACGTGGCACGCATGAAGGACGGCCAGCAGGCGATCTACTACCTGACCGCCGACTCGGTGGCGGCGGCTGCCGCCTCGCCGCACCTGGAGGGCCTGCGGGCACGCGGGGTCGAGGTGCTGTTGCTCGGCGATCGCATCGATGAATGGCTGGTCAACAGCCTGCCGAATTTCGACGGCAAACCCCTGCAGTCCGCGGCCGATGGCGATCTCGACCTGGAGGCGCTCGGCCCGGCCGACAGCGCGCCGACGCCGGTGGCCGATGCCGACTGGGCGCCTACTGTCAGCGCACTGCAGGCGGCGCTCGCCGGCACGGTCGAGTCGGTGCGCCTGTCCGAGCGCCTGACCGAGTCGCCGGCGTGTCTGGTGGCGGGCAAGGAAGCGATGTCCGGCACCCTCGAGCGGTTGCTGAAGTCCGCTGGCCAGGATGTGCCGGAAAACAAGCGGGTACTTGAAATCAACCCGAGACACCCGCTGCTGGCGCGGGTCAAGGGCAGCGAGCAGATCGACGACTGGGCGCAGCTTCTGTACGACCAGGCCCTGCTTGCAGAGGGTGGGCAGCTGGAGCAGCCGGCGCAGTTCGTGCAGCGCCTGAACCGCCTGCTGCTGGGCGCCTGAGCGCCGGTGTTCGGAGGGATGGTGCTGGCGGCAGGAGTCGAACCCGCGGCCTGCTGATTACAAATCAGCTGCTCTACCGACTGAGCTACGCCAGCATGGCTGGGCATTTTACACAGCGCCGGCCGGTCATACAGGCAGCCTGACGGGCAAAGAAAAAGGGCGGGAAGACCCAAGGTCTTCCCGCCCTTTGCGTGTCGCAGGACGTGCGTGCTTACAGGTTGTAGCCGCGCTCGTCGTGCAGGGCCAGGTCCAGGCCCTCGGTCTCCTGCTCGGCAGTGACGCGCAGGCCGATCACCAGGTCGAGCACCTTCAGGATCACGTAGCTGACCACGCCGCTGAAGACCACGCTGACCAGCACGCCCTTGAACTGGATCCACAGCTGTGCAGCTATGTTGAGGCCTTCCTGCGAGCCGCCCAGGCTGGAGGCCGCGAACACGCCGGTCAGCAGGGCACCGATGATGCCGCCGATGCCGTGCACGCCGAACACGTCCAGCGAGTCGTCATAACCGAAGGCGCGCTTCATCTTGGTGGCGGCCAGGAAGCACAGCACACCGGCCACGGCGCCGATCACCAGCGCACCCATCGGGCCGACGAAGCCGGACGCCGGGGTGATGGCGACCAGGCCGGCAACCGCCCCGGAGGCGATGCCCAGCACGCTGGGCTTGCCGTGGCTGATCCACTCGATGAACATCCAGCCCAGCGCCGCGGCGGCGGTGGCGATCTGCGTCACGGCCATGGCCATGCCGGCGGTGCCGTCGGCGGCGACCGCGCTGCCGGCGTTGAAGCCGAACCAGCCGACCCACAGCATGGATGCACCAATCAGGGTGTAGCCGAGGTTATGCGGTGGCATGGCAGTGGTCGGATAGCCCTTGCGGGGCCCCATCACGATGCAGGCCACCAGCGCGGCGACACCGGCGTTGATGTGCACCACGGTGCCACCGGCGAAATCCAGCACGCCCCAGTCCCACATCAGGCCGCCGTCACCGCCCCACACCATGTGTGCGGTGGGCGCGTAGACGATGGTGAACCACAGCGCCATGAACCACAGCATGGCCGAGAACTTCATGCGCTCGGCGAAGGCGCCGACGATCAGCGCCGGTGTGATGATGGCAAACGTCATCTGGAAGGTCATGAAGACCGTTTCCGGAATCGTGCCGGTCATGCTGTCCACGGTGACGCCACTCAGGAACGCCAGGCCGAGTCCGCCGACGAAGCTGCTGAAATTGGTGACGCCGGCTTCCATGCCGGTGGTGTCGAACGCCAGGCTGTAGCCGTAGATCGCCCACAGCACGGACATCAGCGCGGCCATGGCAAAGCACTGCATCAGCACCGACAGGACGTTCTTGCTGCGTACCAGGCCGCCATAGAACAGCGCCAGGCCGGGGATGGTCATGAACAGCACCAGCGCGGTGGCTGTCAGCATCCATGCCGTATCGCCGGAGTTCAGGGTGTCCTCGGCCAGTGCCAGGCCGGGCATGAACAGACCGGCCGTTGCCGCGGCAAGGCCATGTCGCTTCAGGGTTTTCATCGATTTGCTCCCTCGCCTAAATGAAATTTTTCATGAGTGTCGCCGTGCGGCGTCACAGCGCATCGGCGCCGGTTTCACCGGTGCGGATGCGGATGACCTGGCCGAGGTCGTAGACGAAGATTTTTCCGTCGCCGATCTTGCCGGTATTGGCGGAGGTGCTGATGGCCTCGATGACGCGATCCACGTCCGCCTCGTCCACCGCCACCTCGATCTTCACCTTGGGCAGGAAATCCACCACGTACTCGGCGCCGCGATACAACTCGGTGTGGCCCTTCTGTCGGCCGAAACCCTTCACCTCGGTGACGGTGATGCCTTGCACCCCGACGCCCGACAGCGCCTCGCGCACATCGTCCAGCTTGAACGGCTTGATAACCGCGCAGACCATCTTCATTGCAGTACTCCTCAGCAATACGACACACGGGCCAGCCTTGAAATCGAGGCCCGGCCCGGTACCGCGACATAAACCACCAGCGGTTCGCGCCCCGCGGGAGCGGGTGCGTGCAGTGGGCTTAACCGGCGTGTACCAGTAGCGCACATAAAGCACGGCGCATGCCAAAGTTGCCGCAGGGCATTGGGGTATAGTCGCTGGCGGGCCGCGCGGGGTCGCGCAGGTTCACATCGCACCGTATTAGTGCATTCGAATTCCTGGCATGCCCCAGTGTGGGGCGCCAGCGTGAACTTGATAACGGGTATCGCCGGGAGGCCGCGCCATGACCGATTCCCCGTCCTCGCCTCTGCACTGGTTGCACGGCATCGCCAGCGAGCTGGACGGCCTGCGCAGCCTTGCCACGGAGAACCTGAGTCAACGTCTGGGCCTGCCCAGTCGTGAGCAGTTCGAGGTGCAGCGGGCCCTGCTGGAAGACGCGCGGACGCGACTGGATCGGTTGCAGGGGCAGGTCGACGCGCTGGCCGCACGGTTGGCCCAGCAACAGGCTCCCTGAAAGCCGGCGCCGTCGCGTGTCGCTGGCAGTTCTGCACAGTCGCGCCCAGTCCGGCATCGACGCGCCACGGGTCACCATCGAGGCGCACCTGACCGGCGGCCTGCCGGCGCTGTCGCTGGTCGGGCTGCCGGAGACTGCCGTGCGCGAGGCGCGCGACCGCGTGCGCAGCGCGCTGCTGACGAGCGGGTTCGAGTTTCCGGCCCGTCGCGTCACCATCAACCTGGCGCCGGCCGATCTGCCGAAGGAGGGTGGGCGCTTCGATCTGGGGATTGCCCTGGCCATTCTGGCCGCTTCCGGCCAGTTGCCGCTGGAGTCTCTGGCCGGCTACGAATTCATCGGCGAGCTTGGTCTGGGCGGCGAACTGCGGCCGGTACGCGGCGTGCTGCCGGTGGCGTTGCAGGCGCAACAGGTTGGTGCGCAGTTGATCCTGCCGCAGGACAACGCCGCCGAGGCGGCGCTGGCGCCTGATCTGCCTGTCTACGGCGCAGCCCATTTGCTGGACGTGTGCGCGCATCTGACCGGCAGTGCGCGATTGCCGAGGGCCAGCCGGCGAGCCGCGCAGGGCGCGGACGACGGGCCCGATCTGGCCGACGTGCGTGGCCAGCCGGCCGCCCGTCGGGCGTTGGAGATCGCGGCGGCCGGCGGCGGCGAGTACGCGCTCGAATCGACTCGCTGGAGCAACGGGGTGTTCACACACGCCGTCCTGCGCGGACTGTCGACCAAGGCTGCC
>DQBD01000237.1 GCA_003526065.1 Gammaproteobacteria bacterium
GTACTCGACCGGGTCCTCGACGGTAAGGATGTTGCGCGAGCGGTCGTTCAGCCGCGTCAGCATGGCGTACAGCGAGGTGGTCTTGCCCGAGCCGGTGGGGCCGGTGACCAGCAGGATGCCGTGCGGGCGGTGGATCAGCGCGTCGACCTGTCGCAGCAGGTCATCGGCCAGCCCCAGGTGCCCCAGATCCAGCCGCCCGGCCTGCTTGTCCAGCAGGCGCAGCACCACCCGCTCGCCGTGGGCGGAGGGAATGGTCGACACGCGCACGTCCACGGCGTGCCCGGCCACGCGCAGCGAGATGCGCCCGTCCTGCGGCAGGCGCTTTTCGGCGATGTCCAGGCGCGCCATCACCTTCACGCGCGAGATGACCAGGCCCGCCAGCGCCGGCTGCGGGCGCAACACCTCGCGCAGCACGCCGTCGACCCGAAAGCGCACCACCAGGTGCTGCTCGAACGGCTCGATGTGGATGTCCGATGCGCCCTCGCGGATGGCCTCCGACAGCAGCGCATTCAGCAGGCGGATGATGGGCGCGTCGTCGGCGCTGTCGAGCAGGTCGGTGGGCTGGCTCAGCGCCTGCGCCAGGTCGTCCAGGGCCATGCCGTCGCCGATGTCGTCGACCACCTGGGCGCTGGCGCGCCCGCCATCCTCATAGGCACGGCGCAGGGCGTCTTCGAAGGCGTCGGCGGTCAGCGCCTGCGGACGCAGGCGGCTGCCGAACAGGCGCTGCATCTCCGCCAGCGCGCGCGCCTGCAGGCCTGGCCGGTGCAGCACGGTCACGGTGTCGCCGACCGGCACCGGCAACACGCCGTGCCGGTTGGCGTAGGCAAACGGCACCGCCGGCGGTGCCTCAGCGACCGGCAGCGGCGGCGCCTTCGGCTCCACGCATCATCTCCTCGAGTGCCGGCAACATCGGCGCCGCGCCGGGCGCTGCCAGCAGATCCCGGTCCGCCGCCTCAAGGCGCTGCAGACGGCGCAGGGCGTCGTACTTGTCGCCGGTGACGGCGGCGGTGACGTCGGCGTCGCGCAGCACCCGCGGGCGGATGAAGACCATCAGGTTGGTCTTGTCGCTGGTGGTCGAGCGGTAGCGAAACAGCTGCCCGACCACCGGAATCGAGCCCAGCACCGGCACGCGCGAGTCGCTGCCGCGCAGGCTGCGCTCGATCAGCCCGCCCAGCACCACCAGCTGCTGGTCCTGCACCACGGCGGTGGTGGTGATGGCGCGCTTGTTGGTGATGATGTCCGAGCCGATGGTGGCATCGCTGATGGACGACACCTCCTGCTCGATCTGCAGCCGCACGGTGCCGTCCTGGTTGATCTGCGGCTTGACCCGCAGCTTCAGGCCGATGTCCTGGCGCTGGATGGTCTGGAACGGCGCGTTGTCGACATTGGCCGGGGTGCTGTACGAACCGGTGATGAACGGCACGTTCTGACCGACGACGATCTCCGCCTGCTGGTTGTCCAGCGTCACCAGCGAGGGCGTGGACAGTACGTTGGTGTCGGCGTCGGCCTCCAGCGCGCGCACCAGCACGCCCATGGTCACGTTGCTGCCCAGCACGCTGCGCGTGCCGTCCAGGAAGCCCAGGTTCAGGCCGTCGCCCAGGCCACCGAAGGGGTTCAGGTTGTGGCGGTCGGCACCGGCGCGGGTGCCATCGAAACTGGTGCCGCCGATCACGCCGCGGTTGTTGGCGTAATCGGCACTGGCCCGCCACTGGATGCCCAGTTCGCGCGCCAGCGTGCTCGACACCTCCACCACCACCGCCTCGACCAGCAGCTGGGCGCGCGGAATGTCGAGCTTGCGCACCACCGACTCGACCGACGACCACAGGCTCGGCGGCGCCGACACGATCAGCGCGTTGGTGCCGGGCTCCGCCTGAACCAGCGTGGTCCCGGCGGACGGGTCGGTGGCGCCCTGCGCCGCCGGCACCTTCTGCAGGGCGTTGAGCACGCCCTCGAGCACCACCTTCAGGTCTTCGGCGTTGGCGTAGCGCAGGTACACCACGTGGATGTTGCCGCTGCGGTCGGCCTGCGGGGTATCGAGGTTGGCGACGATGGCGCGCAGCGCCAGGCGCGTGTCCCGGCTGCCGCCGATCAGCACGCTGTTGCTGCGCTCATCCGCCACGAAGGCACCGCGCGGACTGCCGCCCTCGCCGCTGCTGGTGCGCTGCTGCAGGGTTTCGAGCACGCGCACCACCTCGCCGGCGGTGGCGTGCTGCAGGGGTACGGTCTCGATGTCGCCGCTGGCGGGCAGGTCCATGCGGCGCACGATCTGTGTCAACCGGGCAACGTTGGCGGCGCTGTCGGAAATGATCAGCGTGTTGCTGGCCGGCGCCGCCGCCAGGTGCGCGTCCTTGGACAACAGCGGCCGCAGGACCGGCACCAGCGCCGCCGCCGGCACGTTGTCCACCTTCACTACCTGCGTGGCCAGGCCATCGCCGCGCCCCGGCGCCGGGGCGCCGAAGGCCGCCTCGGTACGGGCATTGGTGTCCGGCAGGATCTTGATCATGTCGCCGCTGGGCACGGCGACGAAGCCATTGACCCGCAGCACCGACTCGAACACCGGATACAGGGCGTCGGCTTCGAGCGGCCGCGGCGAAATGACGTTCACCGAGCCCTTCACGCGCGGGTCGACAATGAAGTTGCGGCCGGTGGCATCGGCCACCAGTTCCACCAGCGCCAGGATGTCCGCATCCCGCAGATTCAGCGTTACCGGCTCGGCGGCGGATGCGGCAAGACTCAGGCAGGCCAACAGCCCGCCGGCAAGGCAGCCGCGCAATGTGAACCGGGTCATCGATACCTGCTTTTTCAAATCGTTCAGGGCCCCGGGCGGTCGCCGGCCGGGTGTGCGTCCAAGCTGCTGCGCGGCAGCGCCAGGGTCTCTTCCCGTCCGTCGCGGTGCAGCAGGACATGCTCCGGGTGCACCTGCGTCAGTTCGATATCGCCCGGCAGGCGCTCGCCCACCCGATACGGCCGCTGCGGCTGGCCGGGGGTGCCGATGAGTGCATAGGCGTTTCCGTCCGGCTCGAACCAGATGCCACCCAGCGACAGGGCCGCGCGAGTCGGCGGGGCGACCGTTTGTGTCACCGGCACCCCGAACAGGTGCTGCGCGGTAATCGACTGCACATCCACCGTCAGCGGCGCCGGGCGTTCCGCCACCTGCCGCACCGGCGCGGCGGATTCAGGAATCGGCGCCGTCAGGACCTGCCACACACCGTGTGTCGCCCCGACACACAACGCCCCCAGCACCACGGCCAGCAGCAGCGAGCCACGACGCGCGGCGAACCTCACCCCGGCCATGAGCCGATCGTTGCGCCACCCGCCTGCTCCGACCAATTCCACCCTCACCCGCTGCCCAGCCAAAGGGAGGCATGGTGGCGCCGGAATTTGACAGTTCGCTTAAAGGCACGCCGCCCGCCTTCCAAGCGCCACGGAGCGGCGCCGTCCGTTGCCCCGGCAGGACCCGTGGAGAGTTGCATTCAACTGCACGCCACGAGAACACGTTGAACCTGAGCGCAAGACTAGAAACACCAGGCTTTATAGTGATTCTCTCTACATATGTTTTTGCTTCGATCATCACTATTTGTGCCCGCACCAGGTGTACGTTCGTAGGGAGCGCTATCCATGCCTTCAGCAACGGATCGGCGGTGGTCTACCAGCGACTGAGGGTCGCCCGGTTGATGGCAACCGCCTGCCTGTTGCTAATCACGGCACGGCCCACATGGGGGCGGGAGAGCACCTACTCGCCTC